>JAOZRJ010000084.1 GCA_029931885.1 Candidatus Omnitrophota bacterium
TGTTAAAGTCTATGATCGGTCATCCATTGGCCGGAGCTAATGGAATAGAATTGGTTATTGCGTCGTTAACGTTTCAGAGAAATCTTTTACCACCGACGATTAATCAGGAAACACCAGATCCTAGATGCGATTTAGACTATGTTCCGAATGTAGCACGGGAAAAGAAAGTTAACTATATGTTAAAAACAAGTAGTGGTTTCTCAGGAATTCACTCGGCAATGGTTTTGAAGCGTTTTGACTGATTATTTTAAGAAAGGTATTTAGAAAATGAAAAAAATAGCAATAACGGGGATCGGAATCATTTCTCCGAGCGGAATTGATAAAAGAAAATTTTGGTCGAATATCAAAGCCGGGCGATCAGCTGTTCAATCAATTGACCGTTTTGACGCCTCAAGATATTTATCGCAAGTGGCTGGCCAAGTTCATGAGCTTGATGCGTATAGCAATGTGTCATCACGTCTTTTAAAGAAGATTGATGTTTTTTCTCATATGGCTCTTGTTGGTTCTGAACTTGCTATGCAAGATGCACAATTAAAATTAGAAGAGGAAAATTTAAATCGTGCTGGAATTTTCATGGGAAATGCCTTAGGCGGATGGTTGTTTGCTGAAACAGAATTGCGCGATCTTTACATTGAAGGACGTGAAGGGGTAAGTCCGTTTGCTGCATCGGCATGGTTTCCGGCTGCGCCTCAAGGACAGATTTCAATTAAATATCAAATGAAAGGATATAGCAAGACTGTTGTTGCAGATAGGGCGAGCTCATTAATGGCGATTGCGTATGGTGCAAGAACATTAGCACGAGGGAAAGATGATTTTGTTTTAGCAGGAGGCATGGAAGCTCCGGTAACTCCGTATGCCCTTTTGTGCTGCCAAACTTCTGGAATGCTAACAAAACATAATTCTAATCCGTCGGAGGCATATAAACCGTATGACAAAAATCGTGATGGATTCGCATTAGCAGAAGGTGCTGGTGTTTTAATCCTTGAGACCCAAGAAAGAGTTAAGAAAAGAGGTATAAAAGTTTACGCAAATATTATTGGATATGGAACAACCACCGACGCTGTTGACCGGATTCATCCTGCCAAAGATGGCGTTGAGCTTGCGAACGCAATAAAAATTGCCTTGAAAGATGCACAGCTTGATCCAAAAGATGTTGATTATATTTGTCTCGATGGCGCTGCTACAAAGATTGGCGACATCACAGAAACAAAAGCAATTAAATCTGTTTTTGAAGGGTATGCAAAAAAGATTCCAGTTTCTGCTCCAAAATCTATTTTTGGAAATATGCTCGGTGCCTGTGGTGCTCTTGATGTTGTCACGACAGTTTTGGCTATGGAGAATGGAATGGTTCCGCCTACTATTAATTTAAAAGACCCTGATCCAGAGTGTGATCTTGATTATTGTCCGAATAAGGCACAAGAAAAAGAAATAAAATATGCACTTGTTATTAATCGGGGACGAGGTGGAATCAATGCAGTTTTGGTTTTAGAAAATATTAAATAAATAATAGTTTTATAAGGAGGAAAAAGTGAGTATTGAAGAAAAAGTAAAGAATGTTTTTAAAGATGCTTTAGATGTTCAGCCAGATGAAATCAAGAATGATCAACCGCTTGATGTCTCTTTAGGGATTGATTCTACGGAAATGGTTGAGATTGTTGTATCTTTGAAGAAAACTTTTAATGTTGATATTCAGTCAACAGAAATGAAAAAGACAAATACATTTGATCAGCTTGTCGAAACATTAAAGTCTAAAGGTGTGGCATAATTTTTTTAAGGAGAATATTATGATCATTGATTTAAGTCTTGCAATTGATGATACGCTTGTTGAAACGCATGGAGCAAAAATTGATCGCATTACGCACACAAAAGGCGTTGAGCATTTTAATTGGGTTGTGATGAATAAGCAACCCGATGGTCAAGAGCGTTTTGAAAAAGGTGAGAGAATTGTAAAGTCCGAAGAAATTCCTGACGGGGAAATGTTGTCTCTTGAGATTGTTCATTCGTCGGTTCACATGGGAACGCACGTGGATGCTCCTTTTCATTACGGTAGCATGTGCGAAGGCAGGCCTGCTAAAAAAATTAACGATGTTCCTCTAGAGTGGTGTTATTCAGATGGGGTTGTCTTAGATTTTACTCACAAAAAATTTCCAGAAGTAATTATAAAGCAAGATGTGATTGATGCTCTTGAAAAAATTAAATATACATTAAAGGCTTTAGATATTGTTTTGTTTTATACAGGTGGAGATAAGAATTTTGGAAAACCTGAATATATTTCAGAATATCTAGGTGTTGAGCCTGATGCTGTTGAATATCTTTTAGATAAAGGCATCAAGATGATGGGGGTTGATACTTTAGGATTAGATAAGCCGTGCTTTGGAATGTTCAAGGAATTTCTAGAGACAAAGCAAGAAGATAAAATTTGGCCGTCTCATTTTTTAGGTCGGAAAAAAGAATTCTGCCATATGGAACGATTAGCTAATTTAGGTGCTATCCCTAGGCCTTTTGGATTTAAAGTATCGTGCTTACCTGTAAAGATTAAAGACGCTGGTGCTGGATGGTGCCGGGCTGTAGCTATCATCGGTTAAGAAATCCTGATTCGGCTGCTTGGATGTAGCTGCTCATTTAAAAGAGGAGGAACCATGAATTGTCCTGCATGTAAAAAAGATATGATGGAAAAAGATTTTGGCGGAATTAAGGTGGATATTTGTAGTGATGGATGCAAAGGCATTTGGTTTGATTGGTCTGAAATAGAGAAACTAGACGAGAAACATGAGGGGCTTGGAGCGAGTTTGTCTGAAGCTTTACAAAGTGAGTATCATAAAAATGAGAATAGAGGACGGATTAATTGTCCAAAATGCACTCAACCCATGGTTGATCATTTTTATAAGTCATGCAAAATGATAACGGTTGATGAATGTTATGTTTGCGGAGGATTTTTCCTCGATGCTGGGGAGCTTGAAATTATTCGTGAAAACTTTATGGATGATCAAGCAAGAACAGAATATGTCAATCAGCTATTAGCTGCTAAGTTAGATTATATTTCTGCAGTTGAAAAACTGAATAAAGAGCAGGTAGAAATTGATTCCGGAGTTGCAAAAAGAGCTGCGGCTGTAAATAAATTTGTAGGTGCTCTTGGAAATAAATTTCAGAAGTAATTATATTCGAGAAAGTAACATTTAAATCGAGGAGGAAATATGGGACACACTGTTAATAGCATTATTATCGATGCACCCTATGAAAATGTTTTTGAGACATCAAATCAGATTGAAAGGTGGACAGAACTTTTTGGAGATGAGTATGTTAAGGCTGAAGTTTTATCTCGAGAAGGAAATAGGATTGAGTTTCGCTTAACAGACAAAGATGGTAATTCATGGACATCGTTTCGTCTGCTTTTTAAAGAAAATTATTTTGCTTATGCACAAAAAAATGAACCGACATTTCCGTTTAAATATATGAAAATAATTTGGCTTTATTCACCAATGGATGAAGGAGTCAAAATGACATGGATTCAGGATTTTGAAATGCATCCTGATTTTAAGAAATTTACTGATGAGCAAATCATCGGGTTTATTAATGAGCATTCTCAGCATAATTTAAAAATTTTTCGCGAAGTAATAGAGAAAGAGGCAAAAGATCAGTAATCGTAAAATTGTCTTTTTTTTATTATGTTTAAATTGTATAGCTATATCCTTTAACGTGGCCGCAATTGCAGCGGCAATCCCGGGCATTTCTGCAGATTTAAATATTCCAGATTTTCTGATTTCAAGGATTATTCCAGCGTATATGATTCCCTATGGTTTAGGGGCGTTGCTTTACGCACCTTTGGCGCGATATTTATCTTTTCGTGTGCTTATGGCAGGATCTATGGGGCTATATGCCATGAGCAGTTTATTGTGTGCTCAAAGCATTACAATGAATCATTTTTTATTGGCCAGGGTTGCCTGTGGGCTTGCAGGGTCAGGTGTTATTCCACTAGGACTTTTGATTATTGGGAATGTTTTTGATAAAAATATTAGGGGTCGGCTTGTTGGTCTATTTTTTGGATGCAGTTTTGTTTCATCTATTGTGGGAGTAATGCTTAGCGGTCTTGTAAATTGGCGATTTCTTTTTTATGCGCCAGCTGTAATCGGTGTTTTAGCCGCTTTCTTTATATCTATAGCAGGATCAGACATTTTTGACTGCAAACAAAAAAAATCTGTTAATTATTTAAAAGTTATATATAATACTAACATAAGAAATATATTTATATATATATTTATTATAAGCTTCTTATATCATGGTCTTCATAAATGGTTTGGTGTTTATTTAAGTCAAGACTATCATTTAAGTCAGCTGTCTATAAGTTCGCTCTTTGTTTTAATGGCCATTGGCGGTTTTTTAGGTCAGATTATTGGCGGATATATCTCGGATAAGAAGGGGCGTTTTGCATCTTGCCTCTTAGGTATTATTATCCTTGGAACGTCAACTATTCTTTTGGCTGGTCATTATCCGATTATTCTTTTGGCTGTGATTTTATGCACAACATCAATCGGATGGACTGTGGGTCATAATGGAGCGTCAACTGTTTTGACTGATTTTCCAGAAGATCATCGTGCAGAGGTTGCGAGCCTTAACTCATCAGTTCGATTTCTATCTGGCGGGTTGGGATTTCTTGTAACAGCGCCATTTGTTCAGAAAAGCTTTAGTATGACTTTTTTAGGTCTTGGTGTTTTAATGTTTTTGTTAATTCTATTTGTTCGGAAAGCAGTTCCGGAGAATTAAGTTAAGGAGATTTAGATGGATTTAAAAGGAAAGAATGCAATTATTACCGGAGCAAGCAAGGGCATTGGAAAAGCTGTTGCATTACGTTTAGCTGAAAACGGTGTCAATCTTGTTTTGGCAGCACGCACGCAATCAACATTGGATGAAACGGTCAGTGAAATTAAAAAGAAAACAGGTGTTAAAGTTTTTGGCGTAGCAACTGATGTTAGCAAACTTGAGGATCTACAAAATTTAACAGACGTCACATTTAAAGAATTAAAAGGCGTCGATATTTTACTTAATAATGCTGGTGTTTCAAGTCAGTATCCTTTTGATAAACAGCCCTTGGAAGATATTGAGAGATTAGCTCATACTAATTACTTGGGATACGTGCGGTTAATTCGCCTCATTATTCCGCATATGATTGAGCGAAAAAACGGTGCGATTATTAATATGGTTTCAGGTTCTACTCTTTGTGACCCGATTCCAAAAACATTTGTAACTTACAGTTCATTAAAGGTTGGCCTTAGGGCATTCTTAAAAGGTTTATTTTGGGAAATGAGAGATCATAATATTAAAATTACATCCATCTTGCCCGGCGTTGTCGACACAGGGCTTACAGATAAATTAGATAATATTACTCAAGAGCAAAAAGATCGTTTAATGTCAGCAGCGGCAGTTGTAGACATGGTGATGTTTGCTCTATCGGTACCGGCAAATACGTGTCCATTGGAATTGGCTGTTATCAATCAGCAAACGCCATGGACAAAGCCAATAATTGATTATAGCCAGAAACAAGCAAGTTAATTTTAATTAAAAGGGAGGAGGTGATACGAATGGACAAAACAGTCAAAACTTTTAAGAAAAATAAGTTCCAGGAAATTCGTGTTGGAATAAGAGAATATAAAGGAAATGATCTTATTGACATTCGCACCTGGACAATGACCCAGGGAACAGATGATATGGTTCCAACGTCAAAAGGCGTTTCCATGAACATACAACTTGTTAAGGAATTAAAAAGCGCTATTGAAGAAGTTGAAAAGACATTAAAAGAAAGTTTAATGCTTTAATATGGCCGGAATTATCGATTTTCACAGTCATTATATTCCGACTGAGATTGCTCAACATACAGCTTTTTTTAAAGTCAACTGGTCTGATATAGATGGACAATTAAAGTCTATGGACCACAACGGCATAGAGAAAGCACTCCTTTTTTATCCTGCCACAGATGCCCATTTGAATATGGGAGGATGGAGCAACGTCTGCAAGATTTATAACGAAAAGATTTCCGAAGTTGTTAAGAAAAATAACGATCGATTTATCGGGGCAGGTATTTTGCCCATGGACGAACCGGACCGGTTTGAAAATGAGCTAAGGCGCATTAACAGCTTAGGTTTGTCTGCTATTTCTTTAGCTTCAAGCTATGATGGGATATATCTTGATGATGAACGTTTTTATCCTATCTATACATTTGCTGAAAAACAACACATTGTGATTCATGTTCATCCTCAAATTATTAATCCCATCAGCGAAGAAAGAATTAAAGATCCTCTGCTAACACCTGTTTTAGGATATATGCTTGATGTCTCTATGTGTATTGGTAAAATGATGATGTCGGGAACTTTTAAGAAATTTCCAAATATAAAATTTATTTTTGCACATTACGGAGGAGTAATTCCTTTTATCAAAGAGCGCTTTGATAATACTTATGTTATGCTGCGTAAAAGAAATTTTGTTAATGATATCGAAAAACTCCCTAGTCAATATTTTAAAAATTTATATTTTGATACAAGTGGATCAAAATCTCTAGGATCTTTATCATGTGCACTTGAGGTAGTTGATGCGGATCATATTCTTTATGGCAGTGATTATCCTGCCAACCAAAACATTCCTCTATCTATTAAAGTAATTAATGATTCACTTCTTTCCACTGAGAAGAAGCAGAGAATATTAAAGCAGAATGCTCTTGAATTATTTTCTGAAATAAAACAAAATTTAGCATAAAATATCGCATATTAGAGACGTAAGTATTTTCTTTTTATAAACTTATAAATCTAATAAAAAAAACTTGACAAAGTAACAACAGTTTGTTATTCTTGTTGCTCTGTGATTGTTACAGAATTTGTTGTTTCGTTCTTTAGATATATATGCCAAGTTTATTCTGGAGAGTTTGATCCTGGCTCAGAGTGAACGCTGGCGGCGTGGATTAGGCATGCAAGTCGAGCGATC
>JAOZRJ010000003.1:0-6547 GCA_029931885.1 Candidatus Omnitrophota bacterium
TTAACCCACCCTAATCCCCATGGGCCGACAAGAACGCCGCACAGGATATATGCCAATATAATAGGCTGCTTGAAGATAACAGCAAAAAACCCTAATAGCGCAGATCCTACCAAAAGAATGCTTAAATCAAAAAAAAGTTCTTCCATAATCAAATCTCTTTAATTTTTCTATCTCATTCTTTAGGTACGAGAACGTTGATTAATTTCAAACCTGAATTCTTATCGACCGTAATCAAAGAATATTCCGGCACATCAACCCACCCTTCTTTCTTATCAGAAGGTGTTGAGGCAATAATCGCATATTGATTTTGAGGATCCCTATAATAATATAACGTATGACCTTTTCTAAAAGTCCATAGCTTATCTCCATCTGTTAAAAAGAAATTAAGAGTTCCTCTTCCTCGTCCTAATTTAGATTTTATCTGATGAATCGCGCTTCTTATTCCCTCTTCAACATTTCCACTAGATTCATTGATATTTTTAAGAACAAAAATAAAATAAAGTTCAGAATCAACCCAAGAATTAGGAGGATCATAATCACAAATAACAGGCAGATGTTCGTCTAGATACTCTTTTCCAATAAGCTCAATCAGCAATTTTTTATTAATAACCCCGTTATGTCCAAAAAACCAAACTTTCCCCTTATTATTTCTCACAAAAGGATGAGGATTTTTTACATTTCTACATCCTGACGCAGCCTGACGAATATGGGCAACAACAATATCAGGAGTCATTTCTGCTATCGTTAATACATCTTCTTGATATACTGGATCTTGATAAGCTGGAAGAATACCGTTTACTAAAATTGCATCTCCGTTAACATAATAACCAATACCCCATCCATTACGATTCCTCGTCGAAAGATTCATAAGGCAATTGCTTGACGTCAAAAGACCATCTGCAACGACATCCTTCGGAATTTTATCACCAATTGCTGTCCAAAAACGACATTCAGCATTTGCAATATTCCCAAATAGAACAATAATTAAGAATACAAAAAATGAAAAAATATATTTAAAATTAAATATCTTCAAAATAAAATCTCCTAAAAAATGTTAAACAATTAAATTTCTACTAAAAAAACTAACATAAAGATCATAAAGCATTTATTAAAAAACTGGGGTGGATGACGAGATTTGAACTCGCGACCTCCTGAACCACAATCAGGTGCTCTAACCAACTGAGCTACATCCACCATATTAAATCCACAATACTTCTCAAAAAAACATAGTTAACAGTCCCTTTTTGACACGGATACTATACCTTTAAGACTCCATATGAATCCTTAAAATTAATCAGTCGCCTTATGCACTTATCTTTGGAACGCTTCAGCATTTACCTCTTTTTTAGAAAGCAAATACTCTCTTCGCTAAAGTTACAAGGACAAATTTTAACCCAGATTTTACATGAATGCAAAATTTGGGCTTACGCGCTACAACTCGAATGCAAATATTATATCAAGGAATAAAAAAATGGCAAGCGGCTTATAATAAGAGCTTGCGGTGAGACAAATACATGCCGATAAACATCTTTAAGCGGTTAAAAAATATTTTAAAAGAAACAATTCTTTTAAGCAAACTACTACAGCCAAGCATTATTCACTTTTTTTTTCTGGTTCAACATAACAAAATAATTTATCCTTTCCCTGTTTTTTAGATAAATACATTCCCTTATCTGCTCTTTTAATTAACGTCTCAACTTCTTCTCCTTCAATGTATTGAGCAATTCCGATGCTCACTGTAAAATGCTCAACTTTACCTTCTTCAGGTTGAAATGCTACAGCATGAAAACCTACTCCTACTTTCTCTATAATCTCTCCAACTCTTTTTGCAAACTCCTCCACTCCAGCACCTTGAGTTGATGGTAAAATAATGATAAACTCATCTCCACCATACCTGTAAACAGAATCCGTTGCTCTCATCTGCTTTTTAATCACTCCTGCCAGTTCAACCAAAATTTTATCTCCCTCCAAATGTCCATATTTATCATTATACTGCTTAAAATTATCAACATCTAATAAGGCAATAGACATCGGAGAATGATATCGATCCGTTCTTCTTGTTTCCATATTTAACTGTTGATAAAAATGTCTCACATTATAAACCCCTGTAAGACTATCTGTGATACTAAGCTCTTTATACCTTTTCTCACTTTCGATTAAAGCCTTCTCCATATTTCTTCTCTCGATTGATTCCTGTTGGAAATGATGATTTGCAAGAGCCAACTCTTCCGTGCGAGCCTGAACAAGCTCTTTTAAATGCCCTTGATATTCCGACAACTTATCTTCCGCACGTTTACGTTCGGATACTTCTTGCTGTAACTCAAAAGTTCTAGACTTCACTCTTTCATTTAAAATAAAATTAAAACCTAAAAATAAAAAACCAAAACATCCAGAAACAACTAATGCCCATATTAGCCAACGAGAAAAAATTACAGCATTTACACTCTCATCAGCAAACCATTTATTTAAAGATTTATAATATATTGATGTTTTATCTTCTTTCAATTTCGTTAAATGATATTCTATATCCTGTATAATATTAGAATTTCTTTCTTCTAGAGAGGCAAAGCGAAGCTCTGTAGGCGAATGAATTATTGGACTTTTTTCTACGCTATAATCTTTTTCATTAAACAAGCCAAATATCCTTGGAACCAAACCTGCGTCAACGTCTCCCTCGCTTAAAAGCTCAAAAACATTTTCATACGATTTTACCTCAACTAAATCATATTTTATATCAAACTGTTTTAATAGTTCCTCCATTTTTGTAGTATAGATATCATCTTTAGTAGCTGCCAATCTTTTATCCTGAAGGTCAACGATAGATTGAATGGTTGGATTGCCTATATAAACCTGCCCCCAGTTTGCCAACACAGTTTCATCCGTAAAATTATATATTTTATCTCTTTCCTCTGTATAAGCAATGCTAACCAATATATCAATCTCACCATTATTAAGTCTTTCAAGGCATTGTGTCCATGTTCCAGAAACATATTCTATATTCCAGTCCTCCTGCTCAGCTACATATTGCAAAATATCTATATAAATTCCTTTTACATTTCCCTCGTCATCTATAAATACCTGCGGTCTATTCTGATATATACCGACTTTTATATTATGTTCTGCGTAAAGAGAAGCAGAAAAAAGAAAGAAAATTGTAACCACGGCTAAAGTGATGCTAGTCAATTTTTTCATTTAATTCCTTTAACTTAAAATTCAAATTTAACCATAATTCTTAAAAATCTACCAAATTACTATTCTGTTTCATCTGTCCGCTCAAAGAAACTTTACCAACATTAAAATTATCCATTTTTGTCTTAAACTGAAACGCAACATCAATCTTTGCATCGCTAAATTGAAGTGCTTCAACAAAAAAATCCTCAAAAGTTTCCGGCCTTGAGTCTATTTTCTTTGACCCAAAAGCTAAATTCATTTTTCCTTTTACAATCATATTGTTATTTTTAGAAATCAAATCTGCCAAAAGCCCAACTTGCCCATTCATCCCTCCGACCTGAAGCTTTCCTTCCATATCCTTTTTATAAAAATCAACCCATCCATAACTTTTCAAATTATCATTATTAAATCTATTATCAAATCCGGAAATCAATGCCTCTAAATCAAAATTTGTCCGCAAAGACTTTATAACCGGAAAAATAATTCTTTGCACTCTCAAATCAAAATCATGAAGCGTAAAAAGAAGGCTTTCTTCTCCCTCTTCACTCTCAAAAAAGCTTAATCGTCCTTTTTTGATAATCAATCTACCGATAAATATTCTAAAATCAAAATCTTGCTTTATCGCTTTATTTAGGCTAGCATTAAATTCCTGTCGAGCGCCGCCAGAACTCTCTCCATCTGACTTAATAAAAATATTTACGCCTAAAGCCTCCTCTTTCTTCTTTTTGAGTTTAATATCCGGCTCAATAATTTCTAAAGAAGAAAAATGAATTTCTTTTAATAAAAGCGGCACTAAACTCAAAGAACAATTAACTTCTTTTGCAGCACCTAAATCCTCAATAGATAAATTCTTAACCTTAAGCGTCAAAGGAAATGAAACGCTTATTTTATCGAAAATAATCTTCTTTTCAAAATGTTCCTGTATATTAGCTATAATAATATCTTTTCCTTTTGCTTTTAAATAAAAATAGCTTCCTGTCAACGCAATCAAAAAGCATAAAGATATTAATATAAATATGTGTAAAAGTCGTTTCATGATAAATGGCGTCCCCGGCACGATTCGAACGTGCGACCCTTTGCTTAGAAGGCAAATGCTCTATCCAACTGAGCTACGGGGACATTTTCCTTAATTTCTCAGATTAGAAATATTCAACCCTAGTGCTTATATTATAAAACATACTCAAAGAAACAAGTGCTGAGATATTTTCTTTATTTTCAAAGCTAGATAAAACAGCTCTACGCGTAAAAACGTAGAATCATTCTTTAAATTTTAATGCCATTATTATATCAAGGATTAGAAAATTGGCAAGAAAAGGGTTTTGAGAAAACCTTTTACGGCGTGATGTTATTCTTCTAATATTTAAACAACCAAAGAATATTTATTTCTCATCAGGTTCTTTAAGCTTTTTCAAAATTTCCAAAGCGTTTTGAACCCCTTGAGCATTATTTTGCTTCTCAAACAATTCTTTACTCGTTTTAACACATTTTATTGCCTGAGGTAAATCCCCCTTAAGATCAAAACATCCAGCCATTAAGAGATAAACGTCAGGATTACTTGGACTTATATCCAGAATTTTCTGGCAAACAATTAAAGCATTATCATAAGCCTGCAGCTTCATATAAAGCTGTGCTAAAGCAAAATGAGCTGTAATATCTCCACTGGACATCTCAGCCGACTTTTCAAGCGCTTTAACGGCCTCAGGAATCTTTCCTTGAGTCAAAAAAACCATCGCTTGCTGAAAAAAAACCTTTGATGCATCCTGATTTTCAACTACAGCCTCTTGTTTTGACCCGCAACCAGCTAAAATGAAAACAGCAAAAACTAAAACTAATAATTTATTTCTCATAAAAATCCTCCTCCATCCACTTGTTTATTTCTGCCATTGTATTATATTAAAAAATTTATAGCAAGGAAAAAGAAAAGTCCGAATCACAAAATATTATCATCCGAAAAAAGATTCAAATAAACTTTCAAGTTTCTTTTGCGCAACTCCTGAACACACGCTTTTGCTTTCTCAAAATTTCCTTGTTCATAATAATCAATAGCCAGCACTTCATACGCATCACTATAGCTAGGATTCAACTCGAGAGCTTTAAATATATATTCTCTAGCCCTTCTTGGCTGATTCTGGTGATACCACAATATTCCTAAATTATAATAAGGAAGACTATTTGCTGGATCACTAAGCACTTCTTTATGAAACTCTTCCTCCGCCTGCTTAAACTTTCTTTGGTTCAGATAGATAACCCCCAAGTTATTATGTGCCAGTCGCTCCTTAGGATTTAATCGCAAAGCCTCAAGACTTTCAAATTGCGATGCCTCCATCATTCCTTCTAAAAAATACATTGCTCCTAAATTACGATGTGCAAAAGATGCGCCTGGAGAAGTCTTAACAGCATTTTGCCAGAAAATAAGACGATTCTCAAAACTTCTTGCATGTCTAAAATTTATTATTACGCATACTCCAATAATAAAAATCGTAGAAAACAAAAGAATTCTTTTTCTAACTTCTGTCCTAATCGAAAATTTCAGCGAACAAAAAGCTATCAGAACCCCAACTAATGGTAAATAAAGACGGTGTTCAAGAAAGTCGGGAAGCGAAGAGAAATCCGGACGAATAAGAGCTGGCAATAAAAAAATAAGGAACCAAAAGAATCCAAAAAAGATTAAGGATATCTTTTCTTTTTTTAAAAGAAAAAAGAGCCCTAAGGTTAAAATAACTCCCATTGATCCCAAAAACAAACTTGAATCAGGCAAAATAGGGAAAACAGAAAGATTAAATGGGAAAAATATTTTTCCAACATACATTATCACTGAAGGTGCATTAGCCCATAAAGAATCAAAAATCTGAACAACAGAAAATTCCAAAGGACTAGCCAAAGCTGACTTTCTCAAATAAAACCATATCACTATAGACACAGCCCATCCAAGAAATAAAAATTTTCCCCTAGAAAGAAATAAAAAACCTTTTTTCTGTACACTTATAAAATATAAATAAACAAAGCACAACAAAGGAAGCGCTACAGCTGTTTCTTTGGTTAACAAGGACAAAAAAAGTAATATTATATGTCCAACATAATATCTTTTTCTGGATGACTGTAAAAAACGCAAAAAGAAAATAAAACTAGATAAGACAAAAACAGCCATTAATGAATCATTTCTTCCGGGAATCCAACAGACCGCCTGACACAGCACTGGATGGACAGAAAATAACAGCGTAGCAAAAAAAGATTTTGCTCTTGAAAAACTTAACTGCAACAAAAGAAAGAAAACGAAACAAGAAGCTAAAAGATGAATTAGGATATTCGTTAAATGATACATCCAAGGTGATAACCCTGTAATCAATGCATCAAGCATAAAAGATAGTGTCAAAAT
>JAOZRJ010000003.1:6557-23253 GCA_029931885.1 Candidatus Omnitrophota bacterium
TCATCTTGTTGAAATGCTTTTGGAACATTAGAAACGTCGGACAAAAAATGAATATTATCAATAATCAAAGCCTGGTCATCAAAATATGTAAAATCAAAAAAAATCGACTGTGCATAAACTAAAAAACCAAAAAGAATAATCCATGCGATAGGATGCCATGATGATAAAAATACATTCTGTAAGAAGAGAATTTTCTGCTTCATAAACGTAGATCATAAACAGGATATATGGTCGGGGAGGAGAGATTCGAACTCTCGACTTTCTGCTCCCAAAGCAGACGCGCTAACCAAGCTGCGCTACTCCCCGATTTGAAACGATAGTATATCATGATGATGTATTTCTTGCAACTATTGAAGATTACCCTTGTTTTAGATATAATGATGCAATGCTAAAGAAAATAATCTTAATTTCTCTTTTAATTCTTGCAATTTTAACAGCCGTATTGTTTTATTTAAACAAGGTTTTCCTGCCTACACGATTCAAAGACATTTTAGTCGAAAGAATCTCTAAACAAATTGGCCGTAATGTTTCTGTAGGAAGCCTTCATTATTTTCCTTTTAAAGGTTTTGCAATCAGAAATATCACAATTTCTGAACAAACTTCTTCAAAAGAAGAATTTTTAACAATAGATGAGGCCTCTGTCGGTCTCCTTGTCCTTCCTTTGCTTGCACAGAAAAAAATTGTCATTCCTTCAATGGTAATAAAAAATCCTGTTTTACGAATTACGAAAGAACGAAATTCAAAATGGAATTTTGATGATCTTCTGCCCTCAAACAAAACTTCAGAAAAACAAAAAACCATATCAGCCTATGTCGCCAGCATCAAAATCATCAATGGAATAGCTATCTTTTCTGACAAAACTCTAGCTAGAGATCCCATTGAAACAATTAAGAATATTAACATTTCCGCTAGCTTATCTTTACCAAAAAACATTAAAGCCAACATCCGAATCATGCCGTTTGAAAAAAATCAATTAAAACTAATTGCAGATCTCAACCATGACCTTGTTTCAAATGATTTTCTGATAACATTAAACATTGAAAAACTTTCTTTATTAAAATTCGCTACTTACATTAATACCGACTCCGTTGTTTTCGAAAACAGTTTTATAAATCTAGCAGCTTTTGACATTACGCGACGAAATAAAAAAATACTCGGAAAAGGAGATATAATCTTTGGCGAAACAAAAATAAAAATTCAAAATAATGCACAGCTTGTCTTTGCCCCATCTTTGTCTGTTCAGCAACTATTAGTAGAAAACGACATCTTGACATTAAATGCAAAACTGCGATCTGACAAGAATTCCTTAAAAATTAATTCTGATAAAATGTCATGGGAAAATCTCACTTATACCTTCACAGCTAAAAAACAAAATCAAAAAAATGAAGCTTCCGGAAACTTAACAGCAAGCGCCCTTTTGATAAAAAAAGAAGGAAGTACTATTTCTAGCGATGCAATTAACGGAACAGCCTCGCTATCCTACATCAATCGAGCGTTGGATGCTAAAGGCGTATTTAAGACTCAAAATTTTAATGTGGCAATAGACCAAGACAAAAAGCTCTTCGGTAACCCTGATATCAAAATTACGCTAGAATTTAACCCAAAAGAAAAAGAACCTCACTTAAAATACGATGGATTGCTTTCTTTTTCTTCCGGCACGCTCTCTGGGATTCAAGTAATAGAAAAAATCGAAAATATTGTAGGAAAAATAAATCTTAAAAAGAACGAAATATCTTCTAAATCTGTCACAGCTTTGGCACAAGGTGTTCCGGTTGAGTTTTCCGGAAATCTTACAAATTTTCAAAAACCATTCTTAGATATCAAGGGGTCCCTTCCCAATGTTAATCTCATGAATTTTAATAAAATTCTATCAAAAACTTATCCTGACAAACAACTAGATTTAAAAGGCAACGCTAAAATAGACTTTCACTACAAAGGAAACCTCCATTCTATCGAAAATAGTTCTATAATATGCTCAGCTCTATTAAAAAATGCCGCTATAAAGGCTAAGATTCTTCCAATTCCAATCGTCGACATTTCCGGAAATATTTCCTATAATGTAAAAAATTTATTAACATCTCATTTTCTTCCAGATCAGGCTACCTGGAAAAACTTACAGGCAACATTTCAAGAAAAGAAATATCTACTAAACGGCTCTCTGCAGTTTAATAGCCTCGAAGCGACTCTTAGCATGGATGCGCTTAAAGCATCTACACAAATAAGTTTTATGAATGACCGTCTTAAAATCAATTCCTTAAAATCACAGTATAAAGATTCCTCCTTAGAATGGCAGGGTGAAATTCTTTACCCTCAAGATCAAAAATGGAAAGTTGACGTAGCCGCAAATGGAAACTTAAGGCTAGAACATCTTTCAGAGCTAATTCCACCCTTTAAAGAAAAAACAAAAAATTTCAATCCTCATGGCCTATGTGCTGTAAAAATCAATTTCGCAGGAGATCCAGTAGACTGGAAAAACTGGTCTCTTTTTCTAAAAATTAATAGCGACAAAATTTTATTAAAAGGCTATCGCTTAAATAATGTTCTTTTTAAATTTACGCAGCGAGATAGCTATATCAATGAATGTTCTCTCGCTTCTGTTGTATACGACGGAAACTTTTCAGCGCAAGCATCCGTTGATTTATCAAAAAAGGAATTACCTTACAAGCTTGATATAAACTTTCAGAATATAAATATAGAAAAATTAAAAGACGACAGCACATTAAAGAATAAAGATATTTCAGGATTTGCAACAGGTTCTTATATCGGTGTCGGGCCTCTCCCTGACATCCATCTTAGCCGTGGAGAAGGTTCATTGTCCGTCAAAAACGGAGAGCTTTTACATCTTGATCTCTTAAAAGGGCTTGGAAAATTACTTTTTGTTCCAGAATATAAAAATATTACTTTCGAAAGTGCAAAAGGAAATTTTGAGATTAAAAATGAAAAAGTTTTTGTTAAAGACGGACTATTAAACGGTAATCAAATGGAATTATCGTGTAACGGAACTGTTGATTTTAATGGAGATCTGGATTTGGATATTATCTCAAGATTTGATAAAGGTATTATTAAAAGCTCTAAATCGTTTAAAAAAGCTATCGCAGCTATTCTAACTCAAGCTGATGATTTCCTAACTGTTAAACTTACAGGAACTATTAAAGAACCGAAATATTATATCGCACCATCGCCTTTAAATATACTTAGAAAAACCAAAGATCTTATACTGGACAGTATTCCAAATATTTTTTAATCAATTTCTTAAATTTCTTAAACGCTTGAGCACGATGACTTATTCTTGATTTAATTTGAGGATCAAGCTCCCCGAATGTTTTATGATATTGAGGAACTAAAAAAAGAGGGTCGTATCCAAATCCATTCTTTCCTTTTGCACGTAATGGAATTATCCCCTTACAGCTTCCAGACACAACTTCAACAATTCCGTTTTCATCCGTTAATGCAACACAGCAACGATAACGCGCCTGCCTCTTGCTCAAAGGAACCCCGCGAAGTTCTTTCAAAAGCTTTAAATTATTCTTTTTATCTGTCGCAGATGGTCCAGAAAATCTTGCAGAAAAAATACCAGGCCTATTATTTAACATACTAACTTCAAGACCAGAGTCTTCACCAATTACAAGTTTCTTTGTATAAAGAGAAATAGTGGCGGCTTTTTTAATTGCATTCGCTGCAAAAGTTTTTCCATCTTCCACTATGCGCGGCATATCCTTATAATCCGCTAATGATGTGATGCAAATATTCAAATCACTTAATAGCTCTTTAATTTCCTTTAATTTCTTCCTGTTTCTTGTTGCTACAAGAAGTTCTGGCATTTTCTTCATTCAATATACCTTAAGCCTTCAATCCACCAAGAGCATTACGTTGAATATCAAAAAGCTCTTCAATTCCTTTTTTAGCAAAATCAAGTGCCTCATCCATTTGTTTTTTTGAGAAAGGTCGACCCTCCGCAGTGCCTTGAACTTCAATAAAGTCGCCACAACCACGCATAACTACATTCATGTCCATTTCAGCCCTCGAGTCCTCATCAAAATCAACATCTAAACACATTTGATTACCTACAATTCCAACACTCACAGCAGCAACGCAATCTCTGATTGGAAGCTCAACTAATTTTGTATCATTCTTTAAATTTTTAAGTACATCGACCAACGCAACATAGGCACCAGTAATAGAAGCCGTACGTGTCCCTCCGTCTGCCTGCACAACATCACAATCTATTTTAATGGTTCTTTCTCCGAGTCTAACAAAATCAACAACACTGCGAAGAGAACGCCCAATAAGACGCTGAATCTCATGAGTTCGTCCTGATATTTTATTTCGCGTAACGCGTGTATTGCAAGAACACGGCAACATTCCATATTCAGCGGTCAACCATCCAGTCGATGTATTTCTTAGAAACGGCGGAACTCCTTCTTCAATCGTTGCCGCACAGATAACTTGAGTATCACCAAATTCTATCAGACAAGAACCTTGTGAATTTTTTAAATAATTTCGCGTAATTTTAATCTTTCTTATTTCGTCATATTTTCTAGAATATTTTCTAGGCATAATAAATCCCTTTCTATTATTCTTGAGGATATTCGGATGTCACTGTCGTCTGAATGCCTCCCCTTGAATTCATAATAACTTCGACTTGAATCCAGCGAGGATCACATGCTTTAACAATATCGTCTAAAACTTTATTAACCAAATGTTCATGAAAAATTCCAATATCTCGATAAGAAATAAGGTAATACTTAAATGACTTAAGCTCAATGCAGGACTTATTCGGCGTGTAATGAACATTAACGGTGGCAAAGTCCGGAAGTCCTGTTTTAGGACAAATGCAGGTGAATTCATTTGTTGTTAAATCAACAACGTAATCACGATCCGAATATTTATTCTCCCAGACATCTATTTTAGGAGTTTCAAGATTCCTGATCTTCGATTGAAGGCCTTGATAAGTTTTTTTTGCCATAGATTATCGTACTCCTATTAATTTATGAACTTGAGGGATAATACGAACATCCCGTAAAAACTTTGAACAAATTTTCTGTGCTTCAAAGCATCTCTCTATCGCACCAGTTTTTAACTCTTGCGTATTCGGCTGCAGAATACATACTATATCACGATTGACTTCAGATGCAAGTTTTGACGCAGTCGTTAAATCTTTTGTTTTTGTTTTCTTTGAAATAATCATTTTTAAGAAAACATTTTTCTTTGATGCAATTTTTAAAAATTTCTTTTGATCATTCCAACATATTACCTGCCCCGTAGAGCTAGGCAGTTTAATGTCCATGGCGATAATGTCAACAAAATCAACAACTTCATTAAATGCCTTAGGCAAAGTTCCGTTTGTCTCAAGATAAATTTGATATCTTTTCTTTTTTAATGCAGGAAGTACAATCTTTAAGAAATCTTTTTGTACAAGAGGCTCTCCCCCGGTCAGACTAATGGAATGAAGGCTTCTTTTATTTCTAAGAATTGCTCGAATTAAATCACTTTTTGTATATTCCTTATATAGCTTTTTCCTTTTATCTACAGCTCTTTGCGGAGTATCACACCAGCTACACTTCATATTGCATCCGTAAAAACGAATAAAAATTTGAGGAACACCGAGGAATTTTCCTTCACCTTGAAAAGAATAAAAAATTTCAGAAATCTTTGCTTTCATGATAAATATGGATCTTTTTTATTGAGAGTATCAAACCCTTTTTTTCTTAAAACACAGCTATCACACTTCCCGCAAGGAAGCTTTTCTCCCTTATAGCAAGACCATGTTAAGCGATAAGGAACTTTTAATTTTAACCCAAGCCTAATTATCTGAGCCTTGGTTTTAGAAATAAGTGGGGCATGAATTTTTATTGTCTTATTTTGAGCACCTGACTTTGTTCCCTTATCTAAAACTTTCTGAAAAGCACTTAAAAATTCTGGGCGACAATCAGGATATCCTGAATAATCAATTGCATTGGCTCCTATAAAAATATCTTGTGCACCAATACTCTCGGCAAATGATGCTGCAAAGCTTAAAAAGATAATATTCCTCGATGGAACATAAGTAACCGGTATTTTTGATTTTATCTCTTTTAAAGATCTAAATTTTGGTATTGAAACTTTTTTATCTAAAAGAGCTGATCCTTTCCACGGAAAAGAAACCTTGAGAACTTGATAAGGACAATGTATTTCTTTTGCGATTCTTTTTGCGCATAAAACTTCTTTTTGATGTCGTTGACCATAATCAAAAATTAATCCATAGACATCAAACCCTTTACTTTTTGCAAGGTAAAGGGTAGTTGAAGAATCTAAACCTCCGGAAAACAAAATAACAGCTTTCTTTTTTTTAGCTCTCATAATATGTAGCGCTCGCATTTTCTGATTCCCATACCGTAACTTTCTTGATGTGTGCTGATAAAGTCTTCATGGAAATTTCTTTAAAAATATATTTGGCAAGATTCTCAGATGTCGGATTAATCTCCTGAAAATAATCTATATCATTTAAATGAGTATGATCAAGATTATCTAAAATACTTTTGAGCAATTCTTTAATTTCTTTAAAATCAATCAACATTCCTGCCTGATTAAGTTTCTCCCCAGAAAAAAGTACTTCAACTTTCCAAGTATGGCCATGTAAGTTTTTACACTTTCCTTGGTAATCTCTCAAGGAGTGCGACGAAGCAAAATCTGATTTAACGGTTAATTCGTACATTTTTATACCTTTTTTATGCTTTTAATAGAATATCCTAGAAACTGTTTTGCTAATTTACCAAAATGTTGCGGTTTATCACTAACAAAAAATTTACATTTCCCCAGACTTTTTGTCTGTTTTTTTAAATTATTAACTACCAAGACATCTCTAACCTCCTTGGCCACTTCTTTTGCCGAGTCAACAAGATAAACTTTCTTACCCATCACCTTACCGATAACAGACTTCAACAAAGGATAATGCGTACACCCTAAAATAAGCGTATCAACTCCCGAATAAATGAGCTTTACCAAGTATTGCCTTGCAATTTCTTTTGTCGCTTTCTTATGAAACCATCCTTCTTCTGCGAGAGGAACAAACAAGGGACAAGCTTGACTAATTACTTTAATATTTTTGGAAATTGTTTTTACCATTTTCATATATTTTTCGCTTTGAATCGTTGCAGATGTCGCAATAACGCCCACTTTCTTATTTTTTGTCACTTCACATGCCTTCTTAGCACCCGGCATAATTACACCAATAATCGGAATAGAAAATTTCTTTCTTAAAACCGGCAAAGAAAAACTAGATGAAGAATTACACGCAACTACAATTATCTTAACTTTATTTTTAAGGAGAAATTGAACATTCTCAACGGAAAACCGAATAATCGACTCTTCAGATTTTGTTCCATAAGGGACTCGTGCTGTATCACCAAAATAGACAATGTCCTCATTAGGAAGTTGTCTTTTAAGCTCTTTGACAACGGTCAGGCCTCCCAACCCCGAATCAAATACACCGATTGCACAATGAGAATTAATACCTTTTTTAATAGCGTTGCGCATATCGAACCAAACTTTCTGCCAAGCTTTCTGCAATCTTTTGGCGATACGATCGAGATTTTAATTTTTCAGCCTCTCTTCTGTTTGATAAAAAACCGACTTCAATTAAAATAGCCGGCATAACGGTATTTCTTAATACGCTAAAATTTGCCGCTTTGCTTCCCCTGTTTCTTACGTTAAGCAAACTAGAAACATGTTTTGCAAAATGTTTAGAAATTTTAGGAGATTCACGTTTTTTATGTACATAGAGCATATCAATAAGACTTTTTTGCAAATTTATGTCATTTCTTTTCATAGAAAAATTCTCAAAGATATCCTCGTATCTCTTAGGATCGTAAATGCTCCTTCGCGTTTTCCAATCTAAAGGCTTCAGATAATAAACCTCAAAACCTCGAACATTCCGGCTCTTTGCAATATTCGTATGAATGCTAATAAATAAATCGGCATTTTCTCGAGAAGCTATGCGCGCCCTCTCTTCAAGCACAATAAACTTATCTGTTTCCCTTGTCATTTTAATATTAATGCCTTTCTTTCTTAAAATCTTTGAAAACCTTTTTGCTATATCTAAAACAACTTCTTTTTCCTGAATTCCAGACCAGCCAATACCTCCGGGGTCTTTTCCTCCATGCCCCGCATCAATTACAATCTTTCGAAAACGATTCATAAAAGGTGATGTTTCCTCGAGTAAAGGAATAACTACCTTTTGTTTAAAATCATATGGAACATAAATAACTCCTTTTGAAATTCTAACAGGCTTAGTCAATAGAACTTTTTGTTCATTAATAATTACAATATCGCTTCCCAGCATTCCCTTTGCTCGCGCATCTTTCCTCCCCAAAGAAATAACTTGGCTTATGCCATCCATCACGCAATTAAACTCATAATCAGCACAAATATTTTTTAAAACAAAATCCTGTCTTGGTTTTATGGAAATATCTGAAGGGGTTGTCGTGCATCCTTGAGCAAAAAACAAAAAGATGCCAAAAACAACATAATGGTATTGTTTCAAGAGTTGTATCGACATAAATTATCTTTCATTTTTCAAAGAAATATTTTCTTGCGGCTGAACATCTCCTGAAACAATTTTAGGCGTTAGAAAGATTACAATTTCTGTTTTCTCGATACTTTTACTTTCATTTCGAAAGGCAAAACCTAAAAAAGGCAAATCTCCAAGCAAGGGAACTTTTTTAACAGTTCTAATATCCTCCTCTTTAATAAGGCCTCCAATCACAATCGTTACGCCATCTTTAACCATAACCGTTGTCTCAGCTTCTGATGTTTCCACAACAGGAATTTCATTATTTGTGCTCGTTGTAATATATCCTGTCCGAGAACTGACCTCTGGTTTAATTTTCATTGTAACATATCCATCGCCATGAATCGTCGGAGTAACAAACAACTTTACACCAACCTCAATAAAATTAACACTTTCTGAAGTCGTCGTTGGTCCAGAAGCAGTTGTGATCGTTTCACTTGTTACATACGGCTCACTTGATCCAACGAGAATCTTAGCTTCCTCATTATTAATTGCTGTAATACGTGGATTCGAAAGGATATTTGTTTTTCCAACAATATCTAATGCTTCAATCAAAACCGTATAATCATCACTAAGGATTGTTCCTATGCTTAATTTGCCTCTTTTGTCTGTACTGCTTAAAATATCAAAATCGCTAATAAGACCTAACGTATGATAATCTGAGACAATGGCCTCCCAATCAACTCCCATCTTATAATCATCACTTAATGTAATTTGGACAATTTTTGCTTCAATCAAAACTTCTAAATGTTTTTCATCAAACGCGCTAATCAAGTTCGCAATCTTCTTAATTTTTTCTTCTGTATCTGTAATAAAAATTTTATTCGAACGATCATCAAATTCGAGCTTTCCTATATTTTTTGTTAGTATCCCTTCTATCTTTCCGGCAATATCGGCAGCCTTTCCATACTGTATTGAAAAAACTTTTGTTATTAATGGAATATCTGCCCGCTCAATTAAGCGCTCCATCAAAATAATCTTTTCAGGAACATCAGTTATTATAATTGTATTGGAATTATTATCAGCCGCAATAATTCCAATTTGACTTTTTACCTGTTTTAAAACAGAAATAAGATCTTCAGATCTTGCATATTTCAACTGAACAATCTCTGAATCTGTTTCCTGTCCGAATTTATATCCATAAATCTGCTGAAAATCTTTTCCTGTCAAAACTTTAATAATATCGTCTTCTTCAACATAAGCAAGATCATTAGACTCTAAAATAATACGTAAAGCATCTCGGACATCAACATTCTTTAGATATATCGTAACCTTACCCTGGACGTTCTTTCCTGCTACAATATTAAGACCACTCTTCTTTGAAATCAATTTTAGGACATCTGTCACGCCCATATCCTTGAATTCTAAGACATCTATCAATAATTTTTGCTCAATTGGCTCATCTTTACTCTCGACAACAGACTCCTCTTTTGCTTCTTCCGCAAAAGAAACAATTTTAGGTTCCTGCTGCTCGCTGGATTCAACAACAACAGAATCCTCTTGAACTCCTTCAAGAATATCTAAGGCGTTATTGATAACATCATTAGCATCTTGTTTTTGAGCATAACAAATTGTGATGAAAAAAAACAAAATAAAAATCGAAAAATAAACTTTTATACCTTTTCGACAATTCATTTATTCTCCTTTTTAAAAATGTAAATTTATTATATCAAAATTAAAGTAGATATATACTTTTTATTAAAAGGCTAAATATTAATTTTATTGAACCAGCTCAATTTCTTGATCATCAACCAACAGAATAATCTTTCCTTCTTGAATCTGCTGCACCTTACTGCCTTTCAAAAAGTCTCCTTCATGTAGAAACAAAGTTTTTCTAGTCTGCAAATCTTCAACAATCGCCTCAGGGTCGCCATCCAGAACAATACCGACTAAGCGAAATTTCTTTTCCAGCTGAGAACCACCATCAATTAATTCTGATTTTCCCTCTGGCCTACTAAAAATATCTCTTGTTTTAATCAAATTTGAGTAATGATTATAAGGCTTTTGCGTGGAATCATCAAAAACCTTAATCTTTGAAAACTCTACCATCTCTAAATCATCTATAACAATTTTCTTCTCTTCCCTCAAATTTAATAATCCATAAGTAAAGAATCCTACTAGAATCAAAACAAGAAAGAATGTTAATCCGTTTAATTTTCTCAAAAAAGTCTTTTTTGTTGTTCCACTTTCCTTTAAACCCAAATTTTCTTTTTTTACATTCTTTTTCTGTGCTTTTTCTAAAGATTCTTTATTCCGAATAATTTTTAATAATTTTTCTTCCGGCAAATGTTCCTGGCTCATTGCTCACTCCATTTCTTTTCTTCTTCAGCCAAAGCATCAATCAAATCAACAGTAACAGTTTCTCTTCCGTCCATAACAAGCCGCTCAAGCGCATTATGACAATACAATGTAATTTTTCGAGGATACCCTTGAGTAAGAGTATAAATTCTTTTAATTGCTTCATGACTAAAAAGATCTTTTTGCCCGTTAAATCCGGCTTTTTCAAGACGAAACTGAATCATTTCAAACGTTTCTTTTTCATCCAAAGGATTAATGATATACCGTAAACTCACACGATCCATAAAATTTCGAATTTTCTTTACCCTCGGCAAAAGCTCCATTTGTCCAAAAATAATCAGCTGCAAAAGCTTATATTCATTTGTTTCATAATTTAAAAGTGTTCGTAAAATCTCAATAAAAGGTAAGGAAAGCTTTTGCCCCTCATCAATCAACAAGATAATCGTCTTTTGATCTTCAACTCCTTTTTTAAATAAATATTTTTCAATGGCTTCCCGATGATCCATAGCAGAACGTAAAAAAGGGCTCACGCCAAAAATTTTTGTTAAATGGGACAAAAACTGATACTCGCTTTTGAAATCAGGATCCAAAATGATATGAAAAACAAAATTCTCTTCTTCTCCGTTAAAAGACTGCAACAGAGCTCTGGAAAGGGTTGTTTTTCCTGCGCCAACATCTCCCAAAATAAGGCTTAATCCTCTTTTCAGGCGAATAGAAATTTCTAAACGCTTCAAAGCCGTTGTGTGTTCTAGAGAATGATAAAAAAAGTCCGGATCCGGACTTGTAGAAAAAGGCTCTTTCTTTAAATTAAGAATTTCGTAATAGCTCATTTATTTGTTATTCTTTCATTAATGTCTTTTAACGAAAATCCTTTATTGCGCATACTTCGAATATCTTTTAAATGCTTAACTGACTCATCATCAAAATAACGAAAATTCGTAACAGGACTTCTCCCTATTTCCCTTAGAAGTCCTATGCGCAAATAATATTTCAGAGTTGGCGTAGAATATTCAGCCACAACTGCAAGATCTTTTAATAAGTATATATTCTTCATAATGTTAAGTATAACTATCTACTCAGATAGTTATACTTATAAAATAACAACCTATACCTTATATGTCAAGAAAAGAACGTATTATTTATTTCTGGGAGTGAATTAAAAGACGGCTGACAACTATTCTACATTTTATATAAGAAGTCCTTGTAGACCTCTTCTCTAGATTCATTTCATCAATACGAAAATAATAAGGATCAGACTCAAGGACATATAAAAACTTACTAATTAAATCCATAGATCCTTGTGTTTGAATATTAACAGAAAAAACTTTATAAAAATCTATTTCTTTAATTTTGTTTGGCTTCATATCAATAATCTTAACATTACTCTCTCTTGCCACTTTTTCAACCTCGGAAAATATTCGATTCATCTCTTCTTGATTAGATAAAGATTGCTTAAACCGAACAATATATTTCTTATGTTTCTTCTGAACAACTGACTCTCTCTGTAAAACCTTGGTATTCTTTTTCAATCTTCTTTGAGTCTTAAAAATCTTTCCCTCAAGTACTTTTGATTTCTTCTCTATGGGCTTATACACAAACTGATAGCTCACATAAATAAAAATCATAAAAATACAAAAAATAAAAATTTTACTTTCTCTTTTGGATAGTGGTCTCCTCATAGCATAACCTTACCTTAAGGCTTATTAACCTTGCATGTTATTTTAAAATCTATAATCTCTCCTTCAAAAACTTTACGTTGTGTTGCGTATTTTAAATTAACTTCTTTAAATAAAGAAGACGCGATTAATTCTTTCTGAAAATCATTTACCGACGCACGTCTCTCAGATATTCCTTTAATATTAATTCTTCCATCGCCATTTATATAAAGAAGACGATAAGAAATATCTTTTGGCGTTATTTCATATAAATTATAGATAATATCAACCATTTTAAGGCCTGGATTTAAATAACTCTCAATAGCCACAATATGTTGTTTTTTTTGTTTTATATCCTTTACCCGCGGCTCTATCTCAGAAACTTTATTCTTAAGATTCTGAAAATAATCTTTCTGTTTATAAAACTGAATCATAAACATTCCTGAAATTAATAAACCACATAAAAAAACGAGCCCTACAAATTTTGCCCATTGATTTCTTTTCTCTTTCGATTTCCTTACTCTGCCTACATCCTCGGGAAGAAGATTAAAAGGTTTTTGTGGGTTCGACAAAACTGAGCCAAACACAACCAAAGGAGAAAAAGGATCTCCTTGAAGTAAATCTGTAACTAAAATATCTTTATTTCCTTTTACAATTTCACAGGGATCAAAAACTTCGACAGAAAGATTTATTTCCTGCTCAAGAGCTTTTTTAAGTAAAGATCCAGACCTCTCGGGACAAAACAATATTAGTCTCTGAACAGATTCTCCATTATTATCCTTACTGTATGCTTCCAAAGTTAAAACAATATCTCGAATAAACGCCTTTTGATAATCTGCCTGAATATCTTGAGCACCAAACTTAATATTTCGAGAAAATAATAATTTTGCATTCTTACAAAAACAAAGCTCACTACTAGCAATATCAATATCAGCAAAGGCAGAAAGCAATTTATCCTCTTTCACCATCTTTTGATTATAAAAAAATCCATTAATAATGCTACTAGAACTCAAAGTAAGACTATCCAAGGATAATCCAACAGATTTAAAAATCGTAAAATATTTTCTAATAATATCTTTATGGACAATAATAACTAGAATACGCGAATAACCTCGAGAATCTTTATCCAAAACCGTATAATCAAAAACAACATCTTGTCGCTGATAAGGAATCTGATTTGGAATTTGCAAAGAAAGCATCTTTTGTATTTCACTCTCAGAATGAGATGGAAAAGAGAAATACCGCAGCATCGCCTGGCTGCGCGGAATCGAAACAACAACCCGACTCTTCTTCATCTCAAAATCAACCATTGAAGCTAAAAGTTTAGTCACTCCTTCCTCAGAAGGATCCGAAATCTTTTTTACAATCAAGCGAGAAACCTTAACCCCTCTCTTCCCGCTAAAAGCCTTCAAAATCTTAATATGAGACTCTTTAATTTCAATAGATGTAATAAGTTTACTTCTCATTTTTATCCTTTATGCCAATAAAAAATGGAAAAATCTTCCCGGCCAACAACAGCTTCAGCATTTGATAAAATCCGATAAATTTTATCATTGCCTTTTATCGATATACGAAAATAATTAGATGCTGTAACAATCTTATTCATTGATGACAACGCAAGAGCCCTCTCACTTGTGTTTAAGCCCAGGGCTTCTAAATCACTTTTAATAATAACCTGATCATCAGCTGTGCATGGTCTTTGATCAGCACCGCTCCTGTAAGCAATAATCTTTTTGGATAACGAATCCGCACTTTCTTCTCCAATCGAAGAATTTTGTTCAGCAAAATACCTAAAAAAAGATTTCAAAACTATTTCTGAAGCTGTATTAATGTTTATTACAAAATTAGAGCCTGTAACCGGAAAGATCGTAACATATTCTTTTATCCTAGAATAAATTTCTTCAGTTACTCCCCTTACTAAATAAAGCTCTTCACTTGTTTCAAAAGACCAATTTTTGCAACGATATGGATTTGAAAGCTCACCATAAAATTCATCCTCTGCTCCAAGCAAAGGAACAGAAACTTCAGAATCCGCATCACGCCAATCAACAACAGACAAAGCAATCTCGTCAGCAACACTTTCACTATATCCTAAAAACATGATAACGTGGCTTAAAATTCTATAATTTTGCGAATTAATCGCATTAAGATTAACCCGCCTTTCTTCGTCCTGAAAGCCATAACATACTTCTGTAAACTCTTCGCCGTCATTTAAATTATATGCAACGGTAAAGCTTCCCTCTTCCAACGAAATATTTCCAAAAAGCTTTTCAGATGTTTGTCCATCATTTAATTTAAAACCACACGCATATAAAGAATCAGCCTGTTGAGCTTCTTCAGCAAGACCTTTCAACCGAATTTGGTTTATTGAATAAGTAAGGCCTGCCCACGCAAGATAATCAGCTCTAGTTTTTCCAAGAGTGTGCTTTGTCAACGCCAAATCAACTCTTGTGCGCTGACCTAACCCGATGGCCAGCATTGAAAGAATCACTAATATCCAAAGGACGACTATCATCATTATGCCAGATTTATTATTTCTTCTCAATGAGAACCGTTCGAAATTTATCATCTCACCCCTCACCCCAAAAACCGATTGGAACATAAATATTCTTCTCAAAAGTCAACATCTTTTGCTTTTCCCCTTTATCAATAAAAGTAATAGCAACTTTAATTCCCGATGGAAGATAATCTTTATCCCAATTTTCCTCCCAGGATAAAGACGCCACATCGCTTGATGCATCAAAATAAGCATATGAAAGATTAAACCCATTCTCTTTTATATCCGAACAGACAATTTCTTCATCCTTGAATTGATTCTCCGCCTTCTCCAAAAAATCTTCAAGTGCCTCTTCTGAACGAACAAGTACTTTGCGAGGTACGTCGGAATAAGTTGTTTCTTTGACGGAAACATTCTTTTTAAAACAACTTCCCATCATTATCTTATGAATAAACATTTCCTCCTCTGGTTTTAAATAATAACTAATGACTTTTAGGCCTTTTTTAGTTGGCAACAAGAAAGAGATCCTATCAGATACTCCTAAAAACACTTTTTTGCTCTCATAAGAATTTAAACAATTATAAAAAACCATATTGCTTATTTCTTTAGCCATCATCCCAAGCCCCATTTGAACATCACGATAAACCTTAGACCCCTCTGTTGCCCTTTTACTAATATTCACCCCGCTCCAAAAACTGCTATAAAGAGTCAAACTGATAATTGAAAAAATAGCTGATGCTAAAAGCAACTCAACTAAGGAGAACCCGCTAAAATAATCTTTTTTCCAAGACAAAAACTTTTTATTTTTCATATTCATTATCAAAAAGAATTAAAAAGATATGTACTCGCTGAAACCCTTTTTTTATTTCTTCCCTCTTTCCAGGAAAGAGTCAGCAAAACTTCGCTTAAATTCTCAAACGCACCCCTGTCTCCTGCCTTTTGCGCCTTTAAATGATATTCAAACTTTTCATATGGCGGTGGAAGAAAATTGCGCTCATCCAAATCTTGGTTAATAATTCCTTGCTGAATTAGCTCATTCATTTTATTTTGAATAAGAAATGCAGCAGTCGAATAACTTTTGCTATAAACTAAGGATCGCAGGCTTGAAATATGTGAACGAATAATTAAAACAATCCCTATAGACAAAATGCAAACCGTCATTAAGGCTTCCAAAAGAAAAGATCCATTTTTTCGCATTATCGATTTAAAAAACATGAACACGCCCTCGCTGTTCTTGAGTCGACACCGTCATGCTCTTGCCTTTGCTATTCTTAAAATATATTCTTGTTTTTTCAATAGTTCCATCAGGGTAAAACAACGTAAACGGCTTCTCCGAGTTAACACTTATATCTTCTGGAATAACGCGGACACTTCCCCATCTTCCGGAAACTTTTTTAAAATTTCTTTTATTTAATAAAACATCATCATTTTTTAATTGTTTCTCAAGCCAATAAGAAGAATTATCAGAAGAAAATTGCAATCGGTATTCTTGAGCAGACACAACCGACTGACTTTGCGCATATCGCATCAAGGAAGAAACATTTCTTGCTGTTTCATTTAAAAGAAACTGAGAATAACTTCCTGACAAATTAGGAATAGCAAAGCCTGCCAAAATACCAATTAGCAAAACAACTAAAAGAAGCTCTAAAAAACTAAAAGCTTTCTTGGATAAGATGCTAAACAAGGACATGATAAAAC
>JAOZRJ010000274.1 GCA_029931885.1 Candidatus Omnitrophota bacterium
GCGGACATTTTTTTTAATTTGCCGATTATCAAATCCACAACGTTATCGGTGATATTGTGCTTCTTAATTTGCTCTAAATTCCATCTCCAATGACCTTTTAGACCAGTTTCTGGTTGAATATAATGAAGCAGATCATCTTGATACAATGTGTGAAGAAATTGATTTATAAAAAACGGATTACCACCGGTTTTATGCACTTCTAAGTAACAACAAAATTTTAAGTTAAACTGGGACAAGTTGATATCCCATTTCTTTTGCTTGTTTTATCACGCGTTTCTCCAAACGTTTTTTATGAATCTTTTCTTGTTCGGCAAAAATGGTTTCATCAAACGCGCTTTGATTTTTTATGAGATGATAAATTACCCTCGCTAATTTATGGGCGGTAGCTGTAATTGCTTTGGGTGCTCCATGGCGAGAACGCATACGTCTAAAATAGTTTCCCAAATATGATTTGCTGTGCCAAAGAGAATTTGCAGAAAGACGAAGTGAATGTGCAAGTCGATTGGAACCTGGTCGAGTACGTGATGATAAAATTTTTCCACCGCTAATTTTATTCTGCGGACAAAGGCCAAGCCACGAGCAAAAATAGTTAGCACTTTTAAACATGGAGAGATCAGGCCCAACTTCACTAAAAACCACATGAGCCGTCAGTTCGCTGATTCCGTCTACTTGGGTTAAGTCTGTTCCTAAAAGACGGTGCATATGTGTTTTTAAATCAAAATCTGGTGAGATTCCCTTTGGTTTACGTCTTGCTTGTTTCGGAGGTGGCTCTGAAGAGTCATCGACATCAATGTTGGATTCGAATTCCTTCAAATAATTCTCTGTTTCAACATCACAATCCAGGATTAGTTGGCGGTAATTACGATATGACTGTACAGCCTGTCTCAGTGTAAAAAGATGTTCACGCCGATAATCCCCGATAAGTGATTTAATAATTGTCTGTTTATCTGCCTTTATCCTTCGATCCCTCAAATCGACTAATTTTTCAGGATCATGTTCCCCGGCAAGAATGGCGTCAATAATGGCTAAACCGGTGACTCCAGCGATATTACTAATGACGTTATGAATTTGAAGATTCATTTGCGTAAGCGACTTCTGCATATGCTGAATATTGGATGATGCTGCTTTGACTAAATTATCCCTGTGTCTTAGCAAAGAACGAACGGCGCAAATATCTTGCGCTGGACGAAAGGATCCACGTAATAATCCAACGGAATGTAGGTATTGGATCCATTGGCAATCTTGGACATCAGTTTTCCGACCCGGAACATTTTTGACGTGCCGGGCATTAACCAAAACAACTTCGAATCCATAAGCATCTAAGATCTGAAAAACAGGAATCCAGTATACGCCGGTGGATTCCATGGCAATTGATTCGATACCGCAACTCTTGAGCCATTTGGCAGCCTCATGAAGATCATCGGTGAAGGTGTCGAATTGCCTAACAGGTTCATCTGATCTGTTTTCAGGTACAGCAACATAGATTTCAGTAGCTCCAATATCTATACCGGCTGCATTAGGTTGCATAACATGTAAGGGTTTGATCCCTTTGCCCCGTTTTTTTCTGTTTTTTTTTTTATTTGCCATGATTAATATCCTAATATAATAATTGTGATGGCCGGATGGTGGTTAAAAGAGTATTCTTCTAAACGGGATAGATCTGTATTCCAAAAATGGATAAACAGCTTCACCAATGTATGGTCCACGGCATCCAGGGTCACGCTATTAAACGGGTTCCTGCAAAATCACAGAAGACACCATTGGCTGGACGACCTACTTCGCATCACAATTATAGCCTTTCATATTATATACCGACCATTAAATCCAATGTTACTTGTAGATTTGGTCCTGGACGCGGCCGGGGGAAACGCTATTAA
>JAOZRJ010000085.1 GCA_029931885.1 Candidatus Omnitrophota bacterium
AGGAGAAATAGAGCCAACAGAAGGAGAGGTTCAAATTCAGAAGAATTTAAATATTGGATATCTTCCTCAAGAGGCGTCATTCCATTCTGATCGAACAGTATTGCAAGAGCTTACAGCTGGTGATGACCGCATTATTATTTTAAAGAAAGAACAAAAGAAATTGGAAGACGATAATCAGGCACATATTATGCGTTATGGAGATGTATTGCATGAGTTGGAGCAGTTAGGTATTTATGAGCTTGAGCATAAGGCGAAAAAAGTTCTCTCCGGACTTGGTTTTCACGTGAATGATTTTCATAAACCAATTTGTCAGTTAAGCGGAGGCTGGCAGATGAGAACTCTTCTTGCTAAACTTTTAACATATCAATATGATGTACTTTTGCTTGATGAACCGACAAACTATCTTGATTTGAATGCAACGCTTTGGCTTAAAGATTTTTTAAGCCGTTATCGAGGAGCGTTTGTTATTATTTCTCATGATAAGATTTTTCTAAATGATGTTACAAATTATACTATTGTTCTCGAAAATGCCAGGATTACTAAGGTTAAAGGAAATTATGCACAATATGAAGAATTGAAGCTTCAGCAAGATGAGACCTTAGAGAAAAAACAAAAGAATATTGAGAAAAAGAAGCAGCAGTTAGAGCGTTTTTGTGAGCGGTTTCATGCGCAGCCAAATAGAGCGTCAGCTGTACGTAATAAGCGTAAGATGATCGAGCGAATGGAGACAGTTGAAATAGATCAATATAGAAGAAGTATTAAAGATTTTCATTTCCCTGAAACCAAACGAAGCGGGTATAATGTTATTACTTTAGATAAAGTGTGTAAATCTTATAAAGATTTAAAAGTTTATGAAGATTTAAATTTTGAAATCACGCGAGGCCAGCGTGTTTGCCTTGTCGGAGAAAATGGTGCAGGAAAATCAACATTATTAAAAATGTTGGCAGATATTATTCAAATGGATAGTGGATCAAAAAGAGTTGGGCATAATGTAGATATTGGATACTTTTCACAAACACGGTTAGAGACATTAAATCCCAATCGTACAGTGCTTGACGAAGTTTCGACTGCTGCATCAGGTCGTGTTCGGTCACAAGAGGTTCGATCTCTTTTAGGGCTTTTTAATTTTCACGGGGATGATGTTTTTAAGCATATTCGTGTATTATCAGGAGGAGAAAAAAGCCGAGTTATTTTAGCAAAGCTTTTGATTGATCCGCCAAATTTTGTATTGTTAGATGAGCCTACGACCCATTTGGATATCGACGGAGTTGAGGCTTTAACAAGAGCATTTAAGGCCTTTGAAGGGACTATATGCTTTATTAGTCATGATTTGTTTTTTGTTAAAGAAATTGCTGATCATATTGTGGAAGTTAATCGAGGGCATCTTAAACATTATCATGGAGGGCTTGATTATTATTTAGAGAAAAATCAGGAAAAAGCAAACACGCGTGCGCAGGCTCAGAAAGAGTTTAAAGAGAAAAAGAAGAAAGAAAAGAAGAAAGAGGGTATGAGCCCGGCGATTGAAAATTTGCATAAAAAACATAAAGAAGCATTGAAAAAAGTTTCTGAGAATAAGGCAAGAGCCAAAGAGCTTGAAAAAGAAAAGCAAGGGCTTGAGACTGAGAGCTATATTAAAGCTAGAATTGTATCAGAACCACACAGCCAGCGTGATTCTAATACTCTTAAGGAATGCGGGCAGAGATTAAAGTTTATTAAGAAGCGTATTCGAGAAATCGAAACAGAAGTTGAGAAATTAGCAGAAGAGAATAAAAAGATAAAAAAATAGTATGAAGCTTAAAATTGATTTGCATGATATTTTTTCTGATGGACGGAAGCTAGAGCTAAAAATTGCTTCAATCATGGAAGAGGCGCAAACTAAAAAAGCCAAAATGGTTGAAATTATTTCAGGAAAGGGATCTGGACAGTTGAAGAAGTATGTTTTAAGATTTCTGGAAAAAAGATACAAAAACGTTTATCATAGAATAGAGAAGGATGATAAGAATTGGGGAAGAATTTTTGTCCATTTTCGTTGGTAATAAATTTAAGTAAGGAAAATTATGAAAAAAATTATTGTTATATTGATAGTTTCATTTTTTGTTTCAGGATGTAATATTTTACATGTTGAGGAAATTTTACGGCTTCAGGGAGCGGGTTCGAATATGAAGGAGCAGCAGGCATATGTTGTGAAGAAAAATAAAGAATTCAAGAAGCTTTTAAAAGTGATTCATGAAAATAAAATGAGCGAATATAAAACAGAGCAAGATTTTTTAAAACATTTTGGTAGTCCGATTTTTTCAAAGGACATCAGTGGTGTAAAACAATATTCTCATTTATGGCTTTATCGATACTGTGAGAAAATGTTTGGTTCTGAAAAGGTATACCTTTATTTTAATGATGCAGGGAATTTAGTCAAATGGGAACACCGTCTCCCCAAGTCTCAGTAATATTAAAAAAGATTTATCAAAAACTTTTTTCTTTTTTTGGCCCTCAACATTGGTGGCCTGCCAAAACTAAATTTGAAGTTATTGTCGGTGCTATGTTAGTTCAAAACACAAACTGGGTTAACACTGCACGTGCAATTAAAAATTTACGGGATCAGAAGCTTTTATCAATTAAAAAATTGAAAGATATTGATATTAATCGGCTTTCTAGCATTATTAGGCCAGCTGGTTATTTTAGATTAAAAGCAAAACGGCTGAAGAATTTTATCAATTTTCTTTTTGATGAATTTGATGGTAGTTTAGGCAAGATGGCTAGAGAAGATGACCAGGTTTTACGCAAGAAGCTTTTAAGTATTAATGGTGTTGGTCCTGAAACAGCTGATTCAATTTTACTTTATGCTTTTCAAAAGCCTTTTTTTGTAGTTGATGCCTACACAAGAAGGATTTTTTCTCGTCATGGGTTGGTTGAAAGTAAGGCAAATTATGATGAGATTCAGAATATTTTCATGAAGGCGTTAAAAGCGAATTCTTATTTTTATAATGAATATCATGCGCTTCTTGTTCGGCTTGCTAAGGATTTTTGTCGAACAAAGCCTCAATGCAGTATATGTCCGCTTTGTCAGATAAAACCTATTTTTAAAAAAGGAGAATAAAATGTTATGTCCAATGGTTTTTGATGAGAAGACGGTGATACTTTTTTTATTTTTAAAGGAACGATTGTGTTTTGGATTATTATTGCGCTGTTAATGCTAGCATGGCGTTTAGACAAAATTATAAAGCTTTTGGAGAAAAAGAGTTTATAGCTTTTAAGAAAAGATCTATTGATGGGCGAAAAAATTATTGCACATATTGATATGGATGCGTTTTTTGCTTCCGTGGAGCAAGCCGATAACCCTAAATTAAAAGGAAAGCCAGTTATTATCGGTGCGGATCCAAAGAAAGGTAGGGGCAGAGGTGTTGTTTCTACGTGTTCTTATGAAGCAAGAAAATATGGTATTCATTCTGCTATGCCTATTTCCAAAGCGTATCAAAGGTGTCCTAACGGGATTTTTTTACGCGGACGTATGCAACGTTATCATCAGGTCTCGAATCGTATATTTGAGATTTTTTATGAGTTTTCTCCAGATATTGAAGTAATTAGCATCGATGAAGCATTCTTGGATATTAGCGGAATAAGAAAGTTGCATGGAACGCCGCAGCAGATTTGTTTTAAGATAAAAGAGAGAATTCAGCAGGAGTTTTTTTTAACAGCTTCTGTTGGCGTTGCTCCGAGTAAAATGGTTGCAAAGATAGCTTCTGATTTATGCAAGCCAAATGGTTTTTTAGAGGTGAAGAAAAAGGAAATTATTGATTTTTTGCAGCCGCTTGTCGTTGAGAAGTTGTGGGGGGTCGGCCCAAAAACAAAAGAGTTTTTAAATGAAATGGGAATTATTACAATAGGAGATTTAGCTAAAACTCAGAAGGAGAAGCTCTGTGATGAATTAGGGGAAAACGGAGAACATCTTTTTTTATTAGCTAACGGAATTGATGAACGCTGCGTAGAGGTTCAAAGTGAAACAAAGTCCGTTAGTCATGAACATACATTTGAAAAAGATATAAGTGACAAGCAAGTACTCGAAAAGACATTGTTACATTTAAGTGAGAAGGTTTCAAGGCGACTACGAAATGAAGACCTTAAAGGGCACACAATTACTGTTAAGCTTCGATACGAAGGGTTTAAAACGTACACGCGTGCTTGCACTATTATAGAAGCAACAAATTTTGTTGATGACATTTATAAGAAAGTTAAGAATCTTTTTGAAGATGTTTATTCTTCTTCTCAAAAAGTACGCTTGGTTGGTGTTAAAGTTTCTAACTTTAAGAATCTTTATGTTCAGGATAGTTTATTTGGAGAGCGTGATCGCAACAAAAAAGAGAAAATACATCAAGCTGTAGATTTTATTAAAGATAAATATGGGGAACAATCAATCCATAGGGCTTCATAAAAAATTCTTTACATCACAGGGTGCTTTAAGGATACTATATACTAAATGAAAAACATTTTAATTACTGTTGGTGATTTGGAAATTCGCGCTAAGTTTAATGGTTCTCATACGGCTGGTCAGATTTGGGATGCTTTGCCTTTAAAATCTTTTACAAGCACGTGGGGTGAAGAAATTTATTTTCAGATTCCGGTGAAGGCAAAAATAGAAGAAGGGTTTTCAGCAGAGACCGTTGAAATTGGTGATCTCGGATATTGGCCGGAAGGTAAGTGTTTTTGTATCTTTTTCGGGTCAACGCCTGTCAGTAGCCCCGGAGAAATTCGCCCGGCAAGTGAAGTGAATATTATTGGGAAGATTGAAGGAGACTGGGAAGAATTAAGAAAGATTAAGGAAAATCAATCAATTATGGTTGAAGAAGAAAGTTTATAAATATAAAGGGGTTTTATGGAAATTTCAATTTTGGTTTTAATCGGAGCAATTGTAGCGATTATTGCAGCGTTTTTTATTTCAATAATGATTTTAAAAGAAATTGTTAAAAAAGAAGTTCGTCAAGAGTTTGATTTCTCTCGAGGGCAGCTTCAGGAAAAAGCCGTTTCAGAATTAGAGATAAAAAAGCAGGCTGTTGATAATTCTGTTAAAGATTTAAAACAAGAAATAGAGAGATACGCTCAACTCGTTCATGGGTTTGAGAAAGATCGCGATGAAAAATATGGCAATCTTAAAAATGAACTTGAAAGGGCTTCAAAGACTAGTGCAAAGCTGCAAGAAACAACGGATCAGCTAACAAACGTTCTCGGGAATAATCAGAAAAGAGGCGAATGGGGAGAGCGAATGGCCGAAGATATTATTCAGTTTTGCGGATTACTCGAAGGAGTTAATTATAAAAAACAAACAAAAATTGATTCTTCCGGAACAAAACCGGATTATACGTTTTTGCTACCAAATAAACATAAGATCAATATGGATGTTAAGTTTCCTCTTAGCAACTATCAAGAAATGGTAAATGCGTCTGAATCTATTCAGAGAGACGCTTATAAAAAACAGTTTTTAAGCGATGTTAAACAAAGGCTTAAAGAAATTCAGAATCGTGAATATATTAACCCGAGTGAAGGGACTTTAGATTTTGTTTTAGTTTTTATTCCAAATGAACAGGTTTTTGGCTTTATACAGGAAAATTTTCAAGGCTTGATGGATGAGGCCCTTAGACAAAAAGTTGTTTTGTGCTCACCGTTTACATTGTACGCAATGCTGTCTGTTATCCGTCAAGCATTTGAGAATTTTCATTACGAAAAGGCCACAAAAAAGATTATTGAGAAGATTGATTTATTTACGCGGGCATATGGAACGTTTAAGGATCGTTTTGTTCTTCTTGGCGATATGATGAAAAAAACTGCAGATCTTTATGCAAAAATTCATGATACGGGTTTTAAAGTTCTTGATAATAAAATACAGGGCATTGAAAAGCTAAAAAAAGGTAATATTGGTTCTGAGCCGAATCAACCAGTTATCGACGTTGCCTTAAGTGAAAATAAAATTAATAAACTAGGTCCTCAGGATTAAAACAAATATTTTTTCTCACAGTATTCATTTCTCAAAGATTCTTCCTGAATCCGTTTTAGCCTTAATGACTGATAAATCTTTTGATTTTTCATTTCATAAAACTACTCCGAATTTAAGTACAAAACATAAAAAATTTTTAAAGAAACAATCAGGTATCGCAATTGATAAACTTTTTAATATTCAGCAAGTGCATGGTCGACGGGTTATTATTGCAACAAAAGAAAGGTTAAGAAATAATAAAGAAATTATAAAAGCAGATGGTCTTATTACAGACGAATCATATGTTCCGCTTGTTATCCGTACAGCAGATTGCGTTCCCATTTTTATTTTCGATACGCAAAAAGAGGTTGCTGGTCTTTTGCACGCAGGATGGCAATCTTTAAGAAAGGGAATTATTTCTTCTGCGTTAACGACTATGCGTCGAAAATGGATTACGGATTATAAAAAAATTAAAATAATTTTTGGGCCATGTATCCGATCATGTTGCTTCGAAGTTGACGACAAGGTTCAAAAGTATTTTCCGAATGTGATTAAAAGGCGAAATAAGAAAGTTTATGTTGATCTTGTCAAAGAAGCAAAAAATCAATTTTTTAGTTTTAACGTGAATAAGAAAAACATATTTGATTGTCGTATATGTACATGTTGTGATAAGCGATTTTTTTCATTTCGCAGACAGGGAGATTTTTCAGGAAGAATGCTTTCCCTCGTAATGCTAAAAAATAAGAAATTACTTTCTTGAAAACAGTGCGTAGGATACAATACATTTTGTTGTTTTAAAGAAGGATTAAGAAAGATGAACATCATAGTTTTTATTACTGCAAAAAATATATTGGAAGCTAAAAAAATTAGCCGTAAACTTTTAGAAGTAAAGCTGGTCGCTTGCTGTAATATTGTTAA
>JAOZRJ010000086.1 GCA_029931885.1 Candidatus Omnitrophota bacterium
AAAGAAAAGGATAGTTGGGTTATACGTGCGTCTGGACAATATGCGGTTAACCGAAGAACAAACGTACCTACTCGGTTAAGACCTCAAGTTCTTAACGAAGAAGACGTACGTCAGGCAGATATAATTTTGATAGCTACAGAGCAGCTTAAAGAGAGGGTTTTGAAAGCTTATCCTGAGCTAGCTAGCGAAGAAAAAGTTTTTCTTATTTCAGAGTTTTTGCCTTCAGACCATTTCTTTTATGGAAAAGATATTCCAGATTTTGGAGAAATGCCAGCTGTTGATGAGAAAGGAACAATTATTCTTTGGGATGTCAGAGAGCTTAATGCTCTTTTTCAAGATCTATCCTTGGAGAATATAATTAAAAAGATTAGATTTTCTAATGGTTTTATTAGAAATCAAGAAAATAATAAAAAAGAAACAGTATCATCAAGCAGTGTAGAAATCGAGAGAAAATTCCAGGTTCTTGCTTCTAGCTTAGATCAGTCAGTTCGGGGAGTTGTTGTTAAGCTTCATGAAAAGCAAAAAGATATAGATGAAGAAAAGATTGAACATGTTTTACATCTTAGATTTGGCGGAATTTTAATGGATGTTATTAGAACAGTATATTCTAAAAGATTTTTTGGTAAGGCTAGGTCTGAAGTAGTAAACGAAGCGTTAAGAGCTGTTTTTAAACGCATGATTAGCGAGCTTACGAAAACTAATTTTAAGGTAAGCACTGATGAGCTATTGAAAAATATAAGAAGGCGAAAAGCGTTGTCACTCTTTAAACTTGGAGGAAAAACGATTTTAGAAATCGTAAAGCAATCTTTTAAAGATGGCAGTGTATTTTTTACAGACAGCAAAGAAGGCATTAATTCTAATATTTTAAAAGAGAGAGAAATGTTTAACAATGAGGTTCAGGTCATTATGAGCCGTGAAAAAGAAAGATTGGATACTGTAATTAAAAAGATCGCGGGAAGATTTGATAGAGCTATAGAAGGCGGAAGTTTTTCCAATATAGAGGGAGGAAACGTAGCAAACTTTAAGTTTTTCGTAAAGCATTATACAGAGGAATTAAGAAATAAGATGGAAGGCAGTGAAGGAGAATGGGCAGAACGAGTTGTAATGGATTTTATAGGGAAAGAGTTTACTCCAAATATTGTTTCTTTTGAAGAGAGAATTCAGCAAATAGTTGACATGGATGCGGATAAAAAGGAGAAAGTAAAAGGATCCTATGAGATGCTTATTCAAAATTATACAACTACTATAGAGTGTTTGGATATTTTTGAAGATATTTTGAGAGAGTTGATTTTTCAGTATCCATATAGGACAAAAGAATTAAATAATTTTTTAAAAGATAAAGTGAGTAGTAAATTTGAAAAGCTTCTATCTATTATAGAAAAGCTTATTAAGAGACTTAATGAGGAATATGATTACGAAAAAGAAGAAAGATTTTCGGCTGTTGTTTTAAGAATGATTAATATATTTCTTGAAGAATCTTTAAAATATCTTAGAAGAGCTTTAGAGGAAGAAAAAGGACATGTAAGTTATCGACACGTTCTTTTTGAAGAGGCACTTGTGCCTACATTAAAGAGGATGGAGAAAGAAAGTTTTGACGGAATGTCACATGCTAATGAGGTATCTAATTTATTAAAAAATTATTTTAAAAAAATTGAAGGAGTAGCGGGTGGTCACAAAGGGGATTACATGCTTAAAAGAAAGAAAATATTGTTTGAGTATGTTGCAGACTTTTTAATTGAGAAAGCAGAATGGGATTTGAAATTTGACAAGAAAGAGAATATTGTTTTAGTTTTGGACTATGTTCCTACTCCTGTGCAGTTTGATATATTAGTTGGCATTTACGGAAAATATCTTAAGGCTATTATAAATTCAAAAGGAGCAGTACGAAATCATTATGCTTTAGCGGCAAAGTCAATGGGAATTCCAGTCTTAATCGTGAAAGATGCAAAGCCCTTTAACGACGATAAAACTGTATTTATTTTTGGCAGTGACACAATTATTGTTGACCCTTCTAAAGAGAGTGAAGAAGAATTCTTGCGTAAAGCATGGAAAGAAAGAAATATTCGAATGCTATGTAAAAGGACTGGTAATCATTCCTTAGAAGAATTAACAGGTATTCATTCTTTAATTTTAGCAAACGCAGATACGCCTAAAGCAGTTTCAAAAGCTATTGATAAGGATAATGCTCGAGGAATAGGTTTAGTTAGAACAGAAAACTTGTTTAAGCATATTTTTACTCCATCTTTTAAGCAGACAAAAGACATGTTTAGAGGAATTCTTGAGTCAGCAAAAGGAAAAACAGTAGTTTTTAGAGTTATTGATTTTCAGCCTGATAAGAAGCCAACACCTTTTAAATCATTGTTTTTTAAAGGTAAAAAATGGTGGAAAGAGCATCCCTGGGGGAATGCTATTGCGATTCAGCAGTTAAGAGCTTTAATTGTTTTACGTAGAGATGAAGGGTTTACAAATTTCAAAGTTGAATTTCCTATGGTTGAAGATAAAAGTGATACGAAGGAAATGGGTAATCTTTTAAAAAAGGCGTCAAAGAAGGAAGATGTAGAGGATAGCGTCCTTGATTTAGCCATAATGGTAGAGAATAAATATGCTGTTAAGAATATAACGGCTCTTTGTGCTACAAGAATAGCAGGGAAAAGAATCTCTTCGATAAGCATCGGGTCTAATGATCTTATATTGTCAGTTTATGGTGAAACGGCAAGGGGAGATGATAAAAGTTATGAAAAGTACGGAAAGGTACCGCCTTTAATATTAAGAACAATGAGAGATGTTGCTTTGATAGCAAGAAGTAAAGGAGTTGAAGTTAGCTTGTGCGGAGATTTGGCTGATGAAAGAAGAATGTGGGTTGCCTGGTATTATTTTGAAAAGATTGCAAAAGAAAAAGTTGATATTTCTTTGAGCATGCCATCTCCTTCGATAGAGTATTTTAAAACATTTATAAAAGTGTTAGACGCATATTATATAATAGTTTCAGACAATAAGCTAAAAGAGGTATTTTCTGATATTGAATATATGCTTTCTTGTTCTGATGAAGCTATCGATGAGTGGAAAGAAGAACTTAATGAATATCTTCAGCGTATAGTTGAGAAAATAAATAGTTTTACGAGAGATATTGCCAATAGAGAGATTGCACCTGAAGAGATTGAGCAATATTTTAAAGAACTTAATTGTGGTGCAAGTAGCAAAATAATTAGTTCTCCCGTGCGAAAAAATAGTTTAAGAATCAACATTCAATACGGAATGTATTTTACCCTTCCTCAAGGTATAAAAAGAAAGACAATTTTTGATCATGCTACACCTGTCGATGGAAAATCGACAGCAGAAGATTTCTCTTTGTTGAGCGTGCTTAAAGCGGCACATAGCTTATATAAATTTGAGGGTATCGCGAGTGATATTTGGATTCCAATTGGAATGGAAATGCCATGTAGTAAGAATTATGACATAGCAGAATATGAAAGACAAATTGAGAAGAGAGTTGAAAAGATAGTAAGCAACGTTGAGAAAGATTTTTATGAAGAGAGGCCAAATGTAGATAAAAGTGTAATACAGATACATATTGTGTATCCGCAAGAACAGAGGGAAATAAAAAAGTTATTGATAGATAAGAAAAAAGATAGCGTGTCGCAATCTCTCGGTTGGGATGGCTATTCGCAAGTTCATAATGTTGGCATAGTTAAATGTATGATTGCCGGAAAGTTAAATAGTTATACAGTTTTTGTTGATGATGACGAGATTGTTCGTGATTGGCATTTTCTTGATATAGCTCAAAAGATAAAAGATATAAACGCGGAATATTTTATTTTAGCAGGACCGTATGCTCGGGATCATGATGGTTCAGAGATTATGGAACATTATGAAAGCATAGAAAAAGAAGATGTTTTATGGTCGTTATTTGGCAAAAGGCTACATAAGAAACATGAGTCTATGCAGATAGAAGATCGTAGATCAGCGTGCGGTAGTGAAGGGATGTTTACAGCAATGGGCGGCAATATGGTTTTCTCAGACAATATTTTAAAGACAGTGCCGCTTGATCCGCAGGTTGCAAGAGGAGAAGATTTTGATTTATTATTTAATGCTGTAGCTTTTATAGGAAACAAACTTAAGCGTGTGTGGATGTCTGATCGCTATATTATGCATTATCCTCCAAGAAATTTAACTCATCGCGCAGCAAAACCAATATTTAATACTCAGCGATTTTATTTTGCTGGAACAAAACTAAAAGGCTTAAATAGGCTTTGCAATGAATATCCACATTTAGGATTAAGAAACATTACCCTTGATGAATTAGGTCAATATTTGGGTTATTTCCTAGAATTAAGTTTTCCTCGATTGTTTAAAATGTTTATAGGGAATTTTATACTAGGTACATATTTCTTGTTTATTGGAAAGGTGAGTCTGACTAAGAAGGCATTTAATAATATGAGAATGCTTTTCGAATTTCATCTTTTTGGAGAGAATAATTTCTGGAGATATTATTTTCTTCAGCAGGAATGGAACGTAGTGATGAAGTCTTTGGGAAAGGGCAGTAGTGCTGTAGAGAAAAATATTACTAATCCAGTTGAACAATGCCAGGGATGCAAACCTCTAAAATTAGAAAATGCACAATGGAAAGAGAGCATCTACAAAATTAAATTATTTATACTTGGTCCTAATAAATGTTCTTTAGGATGCAAGAATTGTATGCAGCAAGGCAGATTCAGCGATTATTTAGTAAAAAATACAGATAAAGTAGTAAAAGTTATTAAGCGCATAGATGAATCATTGGATAAGGAAGGTTCTGTCAGAATTTCAATATGCATGGGTGAGGCCTTTGAAGATTTAGAATTTTTATTAAGTGTTTTAAGAGCAATTAGAGATTCAAAGAATATTTCGTTACAGAAAATTATTACAAATGCAGCATTTGCCAGAGATGAAGAGTCTACAAAAGATGCTTTGAAAAAAGTGAAAGAAGCTATTGGAGTTCGTTTTTCTGTTGAAAAAGGATTGTTCGCTGTAAGTTGGGATGAATACCATGAACAGGCAGGATCTAAAGTAGAAAATATTATTAATTTTATTAATGTTAGTAGGGCTGTATTTCCTGAAGTAAAACGTCTTCACATCCAGATGATAGAAACATCGCTTTTAGATAAAGCTTCTTTTGTGTTTTTTAAAGAGCTTCTTAGCAGAAAAATGATTTTTTGTGGTGGCACTCATTTTAGAGGAGAAGAAATATTTAATATTTTGCCCATTGAAGAAAGATTTAAGATTTATTTACGTAAGAACGCGATGATAACAATCAACGGAGCAAAGAATTTAAGGGCGTATAAAGACTATCAGCTAGACCTCCTTGATTGGGAAGCAATGAGAAATATGCCAGCGCAAACAAGAATCGGCATACATTACAAGTTAGAAAATGGACAGTTAGCTCCCCGCGGCAACAAAATGACTTTAGGAATTTTAAATGGAAAGCCTCAGTGGTATATAAATGAACAATGCGCAGCAGCTGATCTTTGGGCATTAGGAGAAATGAACGAAGTTGAAGAGGCTATTAAAAGAGTCAACGAAGATCCGATATTAAGATTTCTGGTTCAATATGGATTATATGATGCAATAGCGTTGTACGAGGAGAATTATCCACAAGAAAAGATTTCCAAAGAAATACAGCTTTATGATGACATTACCTATGCTGCGGCAGGAATATTGCTTAAAGAGGAAAGAAAAGAAAAAGTTTTAGATCTTATTGTTAAAGAGCTGATATCAAGAGGGGATTTGCTAGTCGAGAAATCATCTTCTTCTATTATTAATAAGCTGTTGTGCCAAGAGAGTATTAAAAAGCTTTCTAACCTCTTCCGTGGCTGGTGGGGGAAAGCTTCGCTTGGCATAACAGCTTTTTTTGATTTTAAGGGTTTTGATAGCTTCTCAAAGATTGGACTAAATGATTGCAGTTCATCAAGCCTTATCCCTTTTTCCTGTAAGAAATCAGAGCATGATATTAAATTGTTACGATTAATATATCCAATTGTTAAGGCTGTAGGCAATGACTTTGATCCGTCATTATTAAATATAAGAGATTATCCTTTAGATTCCTGGAAAGGCATTGATGAGCTTTTTGATCTATCAGGGTTGAGCGAATGGCAACAGATTGCGAGTTATGCTGTTGAAATTAAAAGAAAACTTTCTAATAATAAAGAAATAAATGAATTTGAAAGAATGATATTGCTGGATGAATTAGCTCGTATAGATTTACGATTGAAAGAGATACAGCATGAAAAAGATGAAGTTGCTCTTATTTCAAAAATAGTTGATCTCACGATGAATATTATTTTAGGTAGTTATAACAATGATTACGATAGGAATTTATTAAATGCGTTGAAAGAATTAAAAAGAAAAGTTCGTCCTTTTAATTATGAAAGAATAAACATTCACGTCCGGCCTCTTTTGGAGAAAGTATTTTCTTTAAGAAAAGAACAAGAGATTATAGTGGCTATTATTGGCACTCTTAATACTCCTTCCGTGTATAAGGAAATTTACGAAATGAAAGGGGCTAACTTGTTTGCAAGAGGAGAGATTTCAAGTTCATCTATTTTTCGGTCTTTATTTAGGTTGCTAGAAAAGAGTAACTTTGTTAAGCGACTTCCGGAGAGCTTGAGATATCATTTTGCTAAAAAATATATAAAATTGTGGCATGAACAGAATTTGGATGCGACTTTTATTGAGGGTCAGAGAGAGCTATATAATGCTTGTAAAGAATGTAATTTAAAAGAAGAATTTATCATTAAGCTTTATATGGATCAGGAGGGTTCTAAAACTTCGCTTTATCAGGCCCTTGGTAAAATTTTGGATAATGTAAGAAAG
>JAOZRJ010000004.1 GCA_029931885.1 Candidatus Omnitrophota bacterium
TCATATGACAACTCCGGATTATTCAAAAATCAATATTTGGATTCAGCTAAAAAGCGGAGACAACAAGGATATGGATCAGGTTACAAAGCATGTTGCTCAATATATTGAGAATAACCCTCCGCCGGTGGAAACAAGTTTTGATTGGGCAGGACTTACATATATTAATGTTGTTTGGCAGAATAATATGGTTGGAGGAATGCTTAAGAATTTTATGGGGAGTTTTGTTATTGTTCTTTTTATGATGTTATTCTTGTTCCGTTCTCCGGTTAGGGCGTTAATCTCTATGGTTCCTTTAACTGTTACAATTCTTTTTATTTATAGCCTTCTAGGTTTTTTCGGTAAAGATTACGATATGCCTGTTGCGGTTCTTTCTGCGCTAACATTGGGGCTGTCTATTGATTTTGCTATTCATTTTATTCAAAGGTCGATTGATATAAATAAAGAAAAAGGATCATGGGAAGAGACATCAAAAGAAATGTTTTCTGGCCCGGGTCGAGCCATTATTCGTAATGCATTAGTAGTCGCGATTGGATTCTTGCCGTTATTAGCAGCACCGTTGGTTCCGTATAAAACGGTGGGATTCTTTATGTTTTCTATAATGGCAGTTTCTAGTTTTGCAACTTTGTTTATTATACCTTCATTGATATGCCTGAATCCTAAGGTTATAGCGCAAGACGAACACGAACAATTAAGTTGCAAGTGTTCAAATTGTATGTTGATTGCTTTGTTTGTCGCATGCGCTGTTGCTTATGTATTGTTTGGGTATAGCACGGTAGGATGGCAACCGATTACATTTATTGTTATTGGAATAATTGTTATTTTTGCTGCTATTTGTAATTTTGCCGCTAAAAGAAAAACATGTTTAATGCAAGGAGAAGATAAATGAGAAAAATAATAAGTTTACTGATTATAATATTTATTTTAGGTTTAGCCTCTACAGCAACAGCTCTCAGTGTAGATGAAATTGTAGATAAGGCAAATTTGGTTTCTAATTATGCGGGAGACGATGGCATGGCTGATGTAAAAATGACCATTACGGATTCGCAGGGAAGACAAAGATTCCGTGAGTTTAAAATATTACGGCTGGATGTTAATCAAGGCGCAGAGCAAAAGTTTTATGTTTATTTTAAAAAACCATCTGATGTGTCCGCTATGGTGTATATGGTATTGAAACAAATAGGAAAAGATGATGACAGATGGCTTTATCTTCCAGCCTTGGACTTGGTAAGACGTATTGCCGCAAGTGATAAACGTTCGAGTTTTGTAGGATCACATTTTGTTTATGAGGATGTTTCAGGCAGAGGAGTTCAGGCAGATGTACATGAATTAGTCGAAGAGACTGATAGTTTATATAAAATAAAAAATACACCAAAAGAGAGCAAGGGTGTTGAATTTAAATATTATTTTGTATGGATTGATAAAGAAAATTTTATGCCTGTAAAGGCTGAATATTACAATGATCAAGATAAACTTATTCGCACAATAGATGTAGTAGAGGTAAAAGATGTTCAGGGGCACCCAACGGTTATGAAGTCAAAAACTGTTGACCTGGAAAGAGGCGGAGAAACTCTCATGGAGTTCTCAAATGTTAGTTATGATGTTGGTCTAACTGATAATATTTTTAAAGAAAGATATTTAAGAAAAGCTCCTTCTCAGTGGATTGAATAATATGAATCTTAAAAAACACATATTTCTTTTTGTTACATTATTTTTATTTCTTTCTAGTAATTTTGCTTATGCAGCTTTTCCAGCTATTCATGGTTTTGTGGAGCTTGATTATGGAATTAAGCTAAGTGATGACAATACAAAAAGAGATAATTTTAATTTACTTGAGCAACGTCTACAGCTAAAAAGTCTTTATAGATTTAAAGGTAATAATTTTTTAGCTAAAAAAGGCGGCGTAATAAAATTTAAGGGAGATTTCACGGTCGATGAATATTTTTCCGGTAAAACGGATTTTGAATTAAGAGAATTTAATTTGTCTCTGACACCCTTTGAAATAATGGACGTGAAATTAGGCAGCCAGGTATTAACCTGGGGAACGGGCGATTATCTTTTTATAAATGATATGTTTCCTAAGGATTATGTCTCGTTCTTTTCAGGACGGGATGACGAATATCTTAAAAAACCCTCGTATGCCGTAAAAACGTCTTTTTATCCTGATATTGCTAATGTAGATTTTATTATTATTCCGTATTTTACACCTAGTACGCATGCTAAAGGTGATCGGTTATCATTTTTTGATGGTTTTCAGGGAGGAATTGCCGGGGTTAATTCAGACAGGCAAATTGTTTCGCCGCCTTTTCAGATGTCTAGCAACGAGTATGCGCTTAGAATTTATAGAAATTTTGGAAGTAATGAGGCCGCATTTTATTATTTTCGAGGGTTTGATAAAAGCCCACGTAGCTATAAAGATGAAACAGCTCGTCAGCTTTATTATGAAAGATTAGATGTTTATGGGGCTAGCGTACGTGGACCATTTGCGTCTGGCATAGGAAATGCTGAAATAGGTTATGTTTATTCACGTGAAGACACGCGGGGAAATAATAGGTTGGTGGCGAATTCCATGCTTAAGGCCATGGTTGGATATACAAAAGATTTAGGTAATGATTTTAAAGTGGGCGTTCAATATCTTTTTGAAGAGAGAATGAATTATGACAACTATGAAAATAATTTACTTGCAACAGATTATCGTTTTGATGAGTTTAGGCATCTTTTGACAAATCGAATCACAAAACTTTTTAAGAATCAAACGGTAATGGTGTCTCTTTTTACTTTTTTTTCTCCGTCTGACAAGGACGGGTATGTGAGGCCCTCTATAAGTTATGACATTAGCGATCAGTGGAAGGTTACGTTTGGTGCTAATTTGCCATGGGGCGAGGATGACTTGACCGAATTTGGACAGATGAAAAAGAATAAAAATGTTTTTGTAAGAGCAAGATATAGCTTTTAAGGAGGGGAAAATGGTAGAAAAAATGCTTAGGGGAATAGCAGGTGCATTTATATTATTAAGTGTAGCTTTAGCGGTAAAAGTTGACATAAGATGGCTGTGGTTTACTACATTTGTTGGGTTAAACTTATTTCAGTCAGCTTTTACAAACTGGTGTTTGATGATGACAATTTTGAGAAAATGTGGAGTAAAAGAAAATGAAGGATGTAAAAGGTAATCTGATAGAAAGAATAAAACGAACCGATTTAGTGGAGAGCTTTAGATTTCTGCCTCAAGAGAAGATTGATTTCTTGCCAGGTCAATTTTTGCAGGTAATTTTTGACCCGGAAAATAGAAATAATAAAGATTTAAATAAGTTTTTATCTTTTTCATGTGGCCCTGAAAAAGATTATATAGAGGTTAGTAAGAAATTAACCGATAGTGAATTCTCAAGCAAGCTCAAATGTTTAAGGCAAGGCGATGAAGTTCTATTTAAGGCCCCGATGGGCAATTGCGTTTTTAATGATGATTGCAAGAGAATTGCTTTTTTGGTCGGAGGGATAGGGGTAACTCCTGTTATTTCTATTTTGGAGCATATTACCGATAAAAAAAGTGATACGGAGATCTGCTTTTTGTATTCAAATTGGACTAAGAAAGATATTGCTTTTAAAGAAGAGCTAGATATTTTAAGTGAGAAAAATGAGAAAATAAAAGTAGTCCATGTTTTAGTCACATGTGATGCTGAGGATAAAGGATGCCTTAAGGGTGTGATCGATAAGAATTTGTTAGAAAGCCAGGGAGATGATTTCTACAATAGAGTTGTTTTTATCTTTGGGCCTCCGGCGATGGTAGGTGCAATGAAGAAAATATGTGAAGAGATGGGAATTCCGAAGGATAAATTAAGGACAGAAAGTTTTATAGGGTATTAATAATTGTATGCATAATAAATTAATTAAGGAGGAATGAAAAATGGGAGATTTGAAAGGAACAAAGACAGAAAAGAATTTGTTGGCTTCGTTTGCTGGTGAATCACAGGCTAGGAATCGTTATACATATTTTGCCAGCGTGGCTAAAAAGGCAGGATATGAACAGATAGCGGCGATATTTTTAGAAACCGCTGATAATGAAAAAGAACATGCTAAAAGGTTTTTTAAATTCCTTAAAGGCGGTGAGGTTGAAATTACGGCAAGTTATCCGGCGGGAATTATAGGAGATACTGCTGCGAATTTAAAAGCCGCTGCAGAGGGTGAAAATATTGAATGGACAAAGCTTTACAAGGAAGCAGAAGATACAGCACGCCAAGAAGGCTTTGAAGAAATAGCAGATTTGTTTAAAGAAATTGCTGAAGTAGAAGAGGAGCATGAAGAACGTTATCGAAAATTATTTAAGAATGTCACAGAAGGGACAGTATTTAAAAAGGGCAAAGTTGTAAAGTGGAAATGTCGTAATTGTGGTTATGTTCATGAAGGAGATGAAGCGCCTAGGTCATGTCCAGCATGTGCACATCCTCAATCCTATTATGAATTACTTTGTGAAAATTATTAAATAGGGATGGGTTAGAAAATTCTATGGGATTAGTGATGCTTGATAAAGAGTTAAGCGTTAGACTTCAACCTGTGATGAATGTGGCAGCATAAATGGAGACAGAGACGGAATGCTTGACTTCTAAATGTTCGCAAAAAGGAAAGATTTGTGGATTAAGACTTCGCAATATGAAGTTTGATGAAAAAGAGATCTCGGAAGTAGTGGAGCTGTATAATCTTAAATTAAAAACAATTCATAAAGAGATAAACATTGAAGGAAGCCCAGAGAGAGCTGATTTTAGAATTGTTTTTGAAGATAAGAATAAAAAGTTATTCATTTCCGAGAGGATTTCGTATAAAGCCTTGAATATAAAAAGGCGAATTGTAAAGTCTCTTGATTTTCTGAAAAGCAATAACCTTGAGCGAGTACATCCATACATTCGTAATAAAAAAGGTGAATACATTAGCCAGCATAAAGAATGCTTTTGGCAAATAGTTCCATTTGTGAGCGGTATTGATCTTGAGAGACCTGAATACGTTTATGACAAATGGAGAGGGTCGGTTTTCGCTGATTTTTTAATAAAATTAAGAGATAAATCTTGTGAAATACCTTTTTTTAATAAGGCAGAATCGTTTTCTGTTAAGGATTATATCAATGAACTTGTTAGGTCAATAAAAAAGAATAAACCAGAGATTCTAAGAGGAATTCAACCTGTTCTTGATTTTTTAGACGAAAAATACATGCCTTCTTATGACATTTTTCCTGTTGCTTATTGCCATGGAGATTTTCATCCAATCAATATGGTTTGGGGAAAGAAGGATATAAATGCGGTTATCGATTGGGAATTTACTGGATATAAGCCAGAGATTTATGATGTAGCAAACATGATCGGATGTATTGGGATTGAAGATCCCAACAGTTTGACGGGAGAACTTGTTGTAGAATTTATAAAGAAGGTAAAAGAAGCAGGTATTATCTCAGATCATAGTTGGAAATATCTTCTTGAGTCTGTTGTCGCTCAGAGGTTTGCGTGGTTATCAGAGTGGCTGAGAAAGAATGATCTTGAAATGCAGGAAATGGAAGAAGAGTATATGAAGGTGTTGATCCAGAAGCAAGATATTTTAAGGTCTTGCTGGGAAAGTCTTGCTTCGATAAAAGGGAAATGTGTATATGTTTAAATGCATTTTAAGAAGAATGGGATGCATAAATATTTATTAAAGGTGAGGATATGAAAAGACAAATTATTAAAATTGATGAAGGAAAATGTAATGGCTGTGGTTTGTGCGTTCCGGATTGTCCAGAAGGTGCACTACAAATAATAGACGGTAAGGCTCGGCTTGTTGGAGAGTTGTTGTGCGATGGGTTGGGTGCTTGCATAGGAAATTGCCCTGAAGGTGCAATTACTGTAGAGGAGCGCGAGGCAGAGGCTTATGACGAAAAAAAGGTTATAGAAAACGTTGTTAAGTCTGGCGAAAAAGTTATAGCTGCGCATTTAAAGCATTTAAAGGATCATAAGCAGCATGAGGATTTGAAAATAGCTTTGAATTATTTAAAGGAAAACAAAATTGATGTGCCACAAGAGGAGGTAGAGCCTCTAGCATGCGGTTGTCCTGGAACAATGATGAAAGATTTTAGAGATGATCAGGTGCCGGAAACTCTGGCGGAGCCTGTAGGAGCTCTAAAATCAGAATTACGTCAGTGGCCTACACAATTGCATCTTTTAAATCCGAATGCTCCTTATTTTCAGGATTGTGAGTTACTTGTTGCCGCTGATTGTGTTCCTTTTACTTACGCAGACTTTCATCGACGTTTTTTAAAAGGAAAAGCTCTTGTAATGTTTTGCCCGAAGCTGGATACAGGTTTAGATTCGTATTTGGAGAAATTAACAGCTATTTTTAGAGATAATAATGTAAAGTCTATTACAGTAGTAAAAATGGAAGTTCCTTGCTGCTCAGGAACATTGAGGCTTATAGAGGAAGCTCTTAAGCAGGCTGAAAAGAATATTGTTATTAAAGAGTATATGATTTCTATTCGAGGAGAAATTGTTTAAAGTTTAAATTTTAAGAAAAAGGAGAGTTAAAAATGTTTTGTTATCAATGTCAGGAAACAATAAAGAATACAGGATGCACAAAAGTAGGTGCTTGCGGAAAAAAGGAAGAAACCGCAAATTTACAAGATTTATTAGTATATGTTCTAAGGGGAATAGCGATTTATGCTAGAGAGGCAAAAGAAAAAGGGATAAAAGATAATAGTGCCGGGTTGTTCATTTCTCAAGCGCTTTTTGCAACAATAACTAATGCTAATTTTGATAATGATAGAATTGTTTCATTAATAAAAAAAGGGTTTGTTGTCCGCGATAGCCTAAAAAAGAAAAGTGGAATTTTATCAGACGAAGGGCTTCATGATGCTGCTATATGGTTTTCTGATGATGTATCTGAATTTGAAGAAAAAGCAAAGCAGGTAGGAGTTCTTTCCACTGAGAATGAAGATGTGCGCTCTCTTAGAGAGCTGCTTATTTATGGATTAAAAGGCATGGCAGCTTATACAGATCACGCAGCGATGTTGGGATTTGAAAACGAAGAAATATATGATTTTATTATGGAAGCTCTTGAGTCAACTACAAGGGAACTTTCTGTTGATGAAATGGTTGCGCTTGTCTTAAAGTGCGGAGAGGTGGCAGTTGTTGCTATGGCTCTTTTGGACGAAGCAAATACAAAAACTTATGGAAATCCTGAGATTACTAAGGTTAATATTGGAGTTAGAAGTAACCCAGGAATTCTTATTTCAGGTCATGACCTTAAGGACATGGAAGAGCTTTTAAAACAGACTAAAGGCACGGGGGTTGATGTTTATACTCATAGCGAAATGCTTCCCTGCCATTATTATCCTGCTTTTAAGAAGTATGATAATTTTGTCGGTAATTATGGTAATGCCTGGTGGCAACAAAATAAAGAATTTGCAGCATTTAATGGTCCAATTCTAATGACAACAAATTGTATTACGCCTGTTCAGGATTCGTACAGGGACAGAATTTTCACGACTGGAATGGCTGGATATCCGTCGGTTAAGCATATTGCTGATAGAAAAGAAGGCGGAGCAAAAGATTTTTCTGAAATTATTGAGCTTGCAAAGAAATGCAAATCTCCGATAGAAATCGAAAATGGAGAAATCGTTGGTGGATTCGCTCATAACCAAGTTCTTGCTTTAGCCGATAAGGTTGTAGCTGCTGTAAAATCAGGAGCGATTAAAAGGTTTGTTGTAATGGCTGGGTGTGACGGAAGACATCCTTCTAGAAGTTATTTTACCGATGTTGCAAAAACACTTCCAAAGGATACCATTATTTTAACGGCTGGTTGTGCAAAATATCGATATAACAAATTGGATTTAGGAGATATCGGAGGTATCCCAAGAGTTTTGGACGCCGGACAGTGTAACGATTCTTATTCTTTGGTTGTTATTGCACTTAAATTAAAGGAAGTTTTTGAGCTCGACGATATTAATAAGCTGCCAATCTCGTTTGATATAGCGTGGTATGAACAAAAGGCAGTTATAGTGCTATTGGCCTTACTTCATCTAGGGGTAAAAGGCATTCGTTTAGGACCGACCTTGCCGGCGTTTTTATCTCCAAATGTTGTAAAAGTGTTGGTTGATAATTTTGACATTAAGCCGATAGGCGAAGTTGATGCAGATATTGAAGCGATGTTGGCAGGAAAATAATAAGGGTTAGAATTAATAATTAAGGAAGACTTTATTATGGGAAAACATGAAATTAAAAAAGATGTTTATTGGGTTGGTGATATTGATTGGGATTTAAAATCTTTTCACGGATATTCAACTCCATACGGATCTACTTATAATTCATATTTGATATGTGACGAGAAACCAACATTAATTGATGCTGTAAAAGATTATGGATTTAATGAAATGTTGTCGCGTATTAAAGAAGTGATTGATCCTAAGGAAATTAAATATATTGTTTCTAATCATACAGAGATGGATCATTCTGGGTCTATTGGCCGGCTTCTTGAATATTGTCCAGATGCTCAAGTTGTTTGTTCTCCTAAGGGCGAGGAACATCTAAAGAGGCATTTTAGGAAGGAATGGAAATTTAAAGTAGTAAATACCGGCGACGAGCTGGATATTGGCAAAAGAAAGTTAAAGTTTTTGCTTATGCCTATGGTTCATTGGCCAGACTCAATGGCGACTTATTCAGAATCTGATGGAATTTTGTTTTCTAATGATGCTTTTGGTCAGCATTTTGCATCAAATGAAAGATATATAGATGAAGTAGCTCCTGAGATGATCTATCGGGAAGCTGCAAAATATTATGGAAATATAGTTCTTCCTTACGGAAATCAAGTTTTAAAAGTTTTAGAAGCAATTTCTACTTTAAAGGATATCGATACAATATGCACCTCGCATGGGCTGATTTGGAGAAAAAAAGAAGACATTAAAAGAATAATTTCTCTTTATGGAAAATGGGCAGCTCACGAGACGGATAACAGCGTAGTGATTGTGTATGATACTATGTGGCATTCTACGGAAAAAATGGCAAAAAAATTGTATGAGCTAACTTTTAAGGAGAATGTCAAAGTAAAGATTTTTGATCTTCAGAAGGCGGATATTTCTGATATTGTTACAGAAATTTTGTTTTCAAAAATAGTTTTTTTTGGAACACCTATTTTAAATAACTGCATGCTTCCAACCATGGCCAGTATGTTGATGTACCTTAAAGGTCTAAAACCAAGAAATAGATTTGCCTTAACATTCGGCTCTTATGGATGGGCAACCGCAGGTTTTAAAGAATTTGAAACATTTATTCAAGAAGCTGGCTTTGAACTTATGGAAAAAGGCAGGTACATAAAATTTGTCCCTGATGAAAAAGAATTGGAAGAATTAAATACAGTTGTTACGAGCATTAAAGAGAAATTTAACATAAAGCTAGGAGGATGAGATGACAGATCTAAGAGAAATATATCGGTGTGAAATTTGTGGTAATGTCGTTGAGATTATTAATGAGGGGCAACCCGCTCTTGTATGCTGTAATCAGCCAATGGTCAAGCTTGAGTCAAAGACAGAAGATATGGGAAGCGAAAAACACGTACCTGTTGTAGAAGAAATTAACAATGGAATTAAGGTAAAAGTTGGCAGCGTTGAGCATCCTATGGAAGAAAAACATTATATTAAGTGTATTGAAGTTTTAACGCAGGGTAAAATTGTAAGAGCGGAATTAAAGCCAGGGCAGAACCCTGAGGTAGAATTTTGTGTAAAGAAATCAGAGGTAGTAGAGGTTAGAGAATTTTGTACAATACATGGTCTTTGGAAAAGCTAAGATGTTGCGAAAACTTCGTTTAGAACATAGCAAGAAAAAGACAGCTATAAAAAAGAGATTAAAAGAGTTTAGGGCTGCTTGGAAGAAATCAGATAAAGGAATATTTAGCGAGCTTTGCTTTTGCATATGCACGCCGCAATCAAAGGCGATTTATTGCGATAGGGCTATTTCTGATTTAATGAAAAAAGGGATCCTTTACAAAGGGAATATTGCTCAGATAAGAAATGGTTTAAAGGGTGTTCGTTTTCCGAACAATAAAGCTCGATATATTATCGAGGCCCGTAACTTTTTTAGTGTAAATGGTTCATTAAAAATAAAAGAAAAGATAGATGCATCAAATATTTTTGAGACTCGTAATTGGTTTGTTAATAACGTAAAAGGAATAGGACTTAAAGAAGCCAGTCATTTTTTAAGAAATATTGGCTTTGGCAAAGATTTTGCAATACTGGATGTGCATATTTTAAAGAATATGGTGCGCTACGGCATTATTACGGATCGCCCTAAGAATATGACTAATAGACAATATTTATATTTGGAAAATAAATTTAAAGATTTCTCAGAAAAAATAAGCATTTCTTTAGGTGAGCTTGACCTTTTGTTTTGGTCCTCGGAGACAGGCGAGATATTTAAATGAAATTAATCACAAGAGATACTGATTACGCCATTAAAGCCCTTATGTATATTGCAGACTCTAAGAAGACTGTTGTGACTGCTTCAGAAATAGAGAAGAAGCTTAAGCTACCGCGTGCATTTTTAAGAAAAATACTTCAAGTTCTTCGAAAGGAAGGAGTTCTTAAATCAATAAAGGGGAATAATGGAGGATTTCTACTTGCTGTTTCTGCTAAGAAAATATTTTTTATTAGCCTTATGAGAATTTTTCAAGGAGAGCTTACTTTTACAGAATGTTTTTTAAAGAAAAAGGTGTGTCCAGATATAAAGAAGTGTCCTGTTCGCGAGAAGATTAAAAATATTGAGAAAACAGTTATAACTGAGTTGAGCCAGATAACAATAGCTTCATTGTTGGCGTGTAAGTAGTTTAAAAAAATAGTAAGCATAAATTTTTTTGTTAAGAAACGAAAGCTCTTGACACATTAATAACTATATTGTATTATTTGGATAAAGCGATTGATGAAAGAAAGGAGGCAAATGGATTACGAGAAGAAAAGTAATGTATTAAAAGCTTTAGGTCATCCCATACGGCTAAAGATGGTAGAGGGGCTTATGAATGATGAGTGTAATGTTAATAAAATTATGGATGTTTTAAATATTCCTCAGTCCACAGCATCGCAGCATTTAGGCATATTAAGAAATAATGGGATTTTAACCGCAAGAAAAGAAGGCGTAAGAACGTGCTATAAAGTTGTTGATGAGAAGGTTCAACAGATCATTAATATTTTAAGAAAGTAAATTTTTTTAAAGGATAGTATCTGATTATTACGATAAAACGATAGAGTAATAAAACAACAATATAAAAAAGGAGGATTAAATGGAAGTAGTATTAACAGATGAAAATTTTGATCAAGAAGTAATTCAGTCAAAATTGCCATGCCTAGTTGATTTCGGTGCTGATTGGTGCGGACCGTGTCGAATGGTTGCTCCAATAATGAAAGAGATTGCTGAAGAATATGAAGGGAAACTTAAGGTTGGAACAGTTAACGTTGATCAAGCTCCAGGTATTGCTTCAAAGTATGAAATTATGAGTATTCCTGCGTTGTTTATTTTTAAAGATGGTCAAGTGGTTAATAAGGCTGTTGGAGCTGCTCCTAAAGAGCAGATTATTTCAACGATCGAGCCTTATCTTTAAACAAAGGAGGATTGCTGTTATTTAACTATTTATAAGGAGGTGTATTTATGCCACTTTTTTCATATGAATGTCAAAAATGTAAGAATATATTTGATCTTTTAATTGGAATGACTGCGGAAAAGCCAAAGATGCAATGCCCAAAATGTCAAAGTAAGGAGATTGTGAGGTTAATTTCTGCTCCGAGTGTGATTACAAAGAAAGGATCGTTGGGAGATTCTTGTTCTTCCGGGTGTTGTTCCTTATGATTTTAAAGATTAAGCTATGTTTAAAACATAGTGGAAGAATCGACGGCCGAAAAAATATTCAATTTAAGCCTGGATTAAATGTTGTTGTTGGGCCTAATGGTTCGGGAAAAAGTTCTTTACTTAAGGCTATTTATAGATGTTCAGATTGCAAGAAGATTCAAGATGATAAACAGTATTATCATTATTTTAACAGTGAGACAATGAATCCTCATCGATCTGAGAAACATTTTAAAGGACTTCATGGTTCTATTATACGCGTGCGTGCAATGTTTTCTTCTCATGGTGAGACGATGCGCGATGTCCTAAGTTCTATAAATTTTAAAGCTGGAGATTGTTTGCTTTTTGATGAACCGGAATTAGGGCATGATTTTAAATGGGTGATGAAAATACGTAAAGGATTAGAAAAGTTTTCTCAATTAGGATGTCAGGTTATTCTTGCATCGCATCATCCAGTCTTTTGGGATACGAAAAATATAATTGAATTAAAACGAGGATATAAAAAGCATACTTTAAGTATTCTTAAAGAATTTCTTGAAGAAAAAAAGAATTAAGGGATTTTATAAGAAAAGTAAGATTTAATAAAAAAATAGTTTATTTTAGTAATAAAAAGGAGGAGTTAAGATGTTGTTTTTAGGATTAATTAGCGGATTTATTGTAGGCATAGCAGTCTTTTTTTATGTTATGAAGAATTATATGATTTCTAATCATAAGGTTAATGGAAGCTTTGAGCAAATTCAAAAGGTTATTCAAGAGATCATTCCCCAAAAAAAAGGATGGGGATTTCCTCTTCCAGAGTGGGATATTTTTAAATCTCAAATAGCTAATAATCTTACTTATAAAAATATAAAGAATATGGTTATTTATTTTGTTTGTAATCCTTCGATTGCGAATAAAGTTCTTTCAGTTGATCCGAACATGGGAGGCATTATGCCTTGCTCTTGGGCTGTCTATGAAACAGTTTCTGGCGATGTTTTTATTGCAAAAATGAATATCCCCTTGATGAGCAAGATGTTTTTTGGGGTTGTTGGAAAAGCTATGAGTGAGGTTGCACAAATTGAGAAGGTTATGATGAATGATATTAAAGAGAAGATGCTGAATAAAAAATAAAGGAATAGGGAATATGGAAAAATTTGATATTTTAGTTATCGGCGGAGGTCCTGCTGGTATAACAATTGCAAAAATTTTAGGAAAAACTAAAAAAGTAGGAATTATCCGTCCGGAAAATAATTCAATGATTTATTGTGCTATGCCATATGCTATCGAAGGGCTTATGTCTATTGAAAAAGTTTTTAAGAAAGATTCTTTGGTTACGGACGCCGGGGCAGATTTGATACGAGGAAAAGCAACAGATATATCATTTGATAAAAGAATTGTTACTGTTAATGATGATAATATTTATCAATATGATAAGTTGATCATAGCTACTGGCGCGGATCCGTTTTTGCCTTCGATTAACGGAGTGAATTTAAAAAATGTTTATGTTTTTAAAACGCAGCAGGATTTGGAGTACATTGATAAAGCTGTTAAACTGGATAAGATTAAGAAAGTTGTTGTCATTGGTGCCGGAGCGATTGGGATAGAGCTCGCTCAGGCGTTGAATCATGTTGATGTGGAAACTCATCTTGTTGATATGGCGGAAAGTGTTTTGCCTAATTTTATTGATGCTGATTTTTCTAAAGAAGTTCAGGAAGAACTGGTTGATTTAGGCATTCATTTACATTTAAGTAGTAGAGTGAAATCTGTTGAGGGTGTTAATACTGCTGAAAGTGTTAGTTTGGCAAGCGGGGCAACAATTTCGTTAGAAGATTCGGGGATAGTTGTTTTTGCGGCTGGAATGAAGGCCAGTGACGATTTATTTAAAAATACAGCATTAGAAATAGGTAAGCAGGGTATTATTGTTAACAATAAGATGGAAACCAACATTAAAAATGTTTATGCTGTTGGGGACTGCACGCAATTTGTCAGCGGTATTACCGGTGAACCTATTTTAGGAAAATTAGCAACAAATGCGGTACCAATGGCGCGTATGCTTGCCAAGAATTTATTAGGAGCTGATCGGGTTTATAAAGGGTTTTATAATGGCTCTGCGACAAAAGTAGGGAAATATTTTGTTGGCGGAACCGGGATTAGCGAAGCTGCAGGCAAAGATAAGTTTGATATTATTACGGGTTATTCAGAGTTGACAACAGCGTTTCCGATTATGCCTAATGCAAAAATGGCAAGAATGAAATTGATTGTTGATAAAAATACCTTGAAAATTGTTGGAGGTCAGATTATTGCTGAAGTTCCTGTTACTGATAAAATTGATATTGTTACGTTGGCTATTCAAAGTAATTTAACAGTCAATGATTTAATAAGTTTTAGTTATTCCGCACAGCCTTATCAATCTTTTTTTCCCGCAAATAATCTTGTTGTAGCTTGTGCAGAAGATATTCTTACAAAATTAAAAAATAGCTGAGAGGAAAACGAATGCTGTGTGCAATTGCAACTGATAATGGAATAAATTTAATGGGGCGTCATTTTGGAGACGCTGCTCAATATGATTTATATCGTTTTGAGAAACAAAATATAGTTTTTCAGGAAACTATATTTAATCCGTTTCGTGAAAATGAAGGAGAGGAAGACTTTCATGCTGATAAAATAAAAGCAGGCAACATGAAGGAGCTTTTTCTTGAAAAAGGCGTCTCTACTCTTGTGTCTAAAAGGTTTGGACCTAATATTAAGCGTATGGTTAAGAATTTTGTTCCTGTTATTGTGCGTCATAATGATATTAAGAAAGCTAAGGAATTGTTAGTAAAATATTTTGATAAAATAGAGCAAATGTTTAATGAAGGTCCGAATCGAAAACCTATTATTTTAAAATAAAAAATTTTGTATATTTACGAGGGAATATGTATTCTTTGTATATTGTAACAGGATTAGCTTTATTGATTTCTTTCTTTTCAAGCAGGGAGAAAACAATAAAAGCTGTTAAGATAGCTTTTAGTAAGTTAGCGAGAATTTTACCCGCATTTTTAAGCATACTCATCGGTGTTTCCATAATTCTTTTTTTTATTCCAGAAAAAGCAATTGCAATTTCTTTAGATAATAACAATAAGATCATTAGTGTTCTTTTAGCTTCTTTGATTGGTTCCGTAACATTAATGCCGGGACCTGTTGCTTATCCTCTTTGTAGCATCCTGTTAAGAAAAGGCGTGTCGTATATGGTAGTGGCTGCTTTTTCTACAACTTTAATGATGGTTGGAATTTTAACTTATCCAGTAGAGAAGAAATATTTTGGAGCCAAGATAGCTATAATACGAAATATTGCTAGTTTTTTAATCGCTCTTGTAGTTGCTTTAGTAATTGGTATTATTTTTGGAGAGTTATTATGAAAGACCAAATTAAAATTATCAAAATATTTGTATTATTATTTTATGCAGTCTTTATTTTAGTATCATTTATGTTCGGATTTAATCCCGGAAAGCAAATCGGATATAATTTCGCCGCCTATTCCTTAGAGATTCTTAAATTATTACCTTGTATTTTTATTTTAATTGGCTTATTTGATGTATGGGTAAAAAGGGAAACTATAGAAAAACATTTAGGGAAAGAGTCGACTATATTTAGCTATATTTGGGCTATTCTTTTAGCTGGCCCTATTGCTGGAGGTCTGCTTGTTGCTTTTCCTGTCGCGTATTCTTTGTTTCAAAAAGGAGCAAAATTGAGCATCGTTTTTACATTCATAGGAGCTGCTGCTGTTTGTCGTATTCCAATGACACTTTTTGAGATTTCATTTTTAGGAATAAAATTTAGCCTAATTAGATTATTTGTGTCTATACCATTAGTTGTTTTAAGTTCAATATGTTTAGGAAATTATTTCGAAAAAAAGGGCTATAAAATAACGAATGGATGAATAAATATTTATATAAGCGCACTTTATTAAAGTTAATTATATTAAAATGAAAATATCTCCTTTTGAAAAATACTCTGATAGATATGAAGATTGGTTTGAGAAAAATTATTGGGTCTATCAATCAGAACTTCAAGCTGTGAGGGATCAATTACCCCGGAAAGGAAATGGTATTGAAATTGGCGTAGGAAGTGGGCGTTTTGCTGGTCCATTAGGAATAAAGATAGGGGTTGAGCCTTCATATAAGATGAGAGAATTGGCAGAAAAACGCGGGATTACGGTTATTGATGCTATTGCTGAAAAACTTCCATTTAATGATTCTCAATTTGATTTTGTTTTAATGGTTACAACAATTTGTTTTGTAGAAGATATAAAGAAAGCACTTAGTGAAACTTATCGGATATTGAAAACAAATGGCCGATTGATAATTGGATTTGTCGACAAGGATAGTTTATTAGGGAAAATATATCAAGAGCGTAAGAATAAGAATATTTTTTATAAATTTGCAAAGTTTTATTCTGTCGATGAAGTTATGTTTCATCTAAAAGAAGTTGGTTTTAGCAAGAGTAGTTTTGTACAGACTATTTTTAGAGATCTTAAGGAAATTAATAGCATTGAATCGACGCAAAAAGGATATGGCGACGGTTCTTTCGTAGTGATAAATGCAAGAAAGGAGTAAGGATGTGAAAGTTGTTATTTTAGTATTAATTGGGGCGTTATTGGGAAGTGTGATGGGGTATTTTGGTAAATGCACAAGCGGAGTTTGTCCCCTGACAAGTACGCCGACAAGGGGAGCTTTGTACGGGGCTTTTTTAGGTTTAATGTTTAGTTTAATGCAACAATAGCAAAGGATTGAATAATGTTAGATACAAATTTAAAACATCTTGAATCTCGTGAAGAAGTTGAAGAAGTATTAAAAGACAGTAAAAATGTAATGATTTGTTGTGGGAGAATGGGGCCGATGTGTGTACCTGTTTATGGCATTATGCAGAATTTAGAATCTAAGTATCCTCATGTTCAGTTTAGGGATATGGATTTTGATATTCCAGTTGCTTTATATATTAAGAGACTGCCTGAATGTTTGTCGTTTAGGGGATTACCTTTTACTGTTTATTTTAAAGATGGTAAAGTTGTCAAAGCAACAACTAGTATTCAGAGTGAAAAACAAGTAATAGATGTATTGAATAATGCGTTTAAAGAGTAGTTGAGTTTTTTTATAAAAATAGATATTATTATTTTCATAATTTTATAGAAGATATTTTTTGTCGCGAATAACGAATAGAATAGTTAGAGAAATCATAGAGGGGTTGAGAAATGAGTAATAAAAAGTATAAATATATTTACGGCCCGGTTCCTTCTTGGAGATTGGGCAGCTCTTTGGGAATAGATCCTGTTTCAAAAGGAAGAAAAATTTGTAATTTTAATTGTGTATATTGCCAGATTGGAAAGGACGGACTTTTGACAGATGAAAGGGGGATTTTTGTTAACTGTGGTGATATTATTGATGAGCTAAAGTTATTACCGTCTTTAAAAATTGATTATATTACATTTTCTGGAGCTGGAGAGCCTACGTTGGCCGGCAATTTAGGTGAGATAATAAGGGCCACAAAACAAATTAGGAAAGAAAAAATTGCTGTTATATCCAATTCTTCTTTGTTTCACAGAGAAGACGTACAAAAAGATTTACAGCTTGCAGATTTTGTTATTGCCAAGCTCGATGCCTCCACGCAAGAAGGTTTAACTAATATCAATCAGCCCGTAGAAAGAATTAATATTGAGCGCATTATTTTAGGCATAAAAACGTTTAGAAAGATGTATAAGGGAAAGTTAGCCTTACAGATTATGTTTATTGAGCAAAATAAGAGATATGCGCAAGATATTGCTCGAATTGCCAAAGAAATTCATCCGGATGAAGTTCAAATTAATACACCTCTTAGGCCGTGCAAGGTAAAGCCGTTATCCAAGCCAGAAATTGAGAAGATAGAAGCCTATTTTAATGGATTTAAAACTATTTCCGTATATAACGCAGAGAAAAAGAAGATTAGTTCATTAAGTGATGAAAATACTTTAAAAAGAAGAGGAAAAGTGTAGTTGAAACATTAGAAGCTAAGAGATATTTTAATACAGCCTTGTAAAGCTCGAAAGGCTTTGAAGACCATCCCTGCCTTAGGGATGCGAAGATTGATGTTCTAATCTCAGGTCACAATCGTTGACATAATTCATACCATCATCTAGAATGTTCCATGTGAAATAAGTCTAGAAGAGCAGGATTTTTTCTAAGCTTCTAAGAGAAGTTTCACATTTTAATTTAATCTTAGGTTTAGACATGTATTCTCAAAAATCCGCAAATTATAAAAATATCATAACATCATATCGCCACTAGAAAGGGAGGGTTTAATGAAGCCAAAGAAAATGACAATTTTCACCATTAGCATCATGATATCGGCGGCAGTAGTTAGCTTGAGGGGTTTGCCAATGATGGCAAAAGAAGGCACGACGATGATGTTTTATCTTCTTTTTTCAGCAGTTATGTTTTTACTTCCTGCTTCTTTAGTTTCTGCAGAACTTGGTAGTGCTTTTAGCAATAGAGGCGGCGGTGTTTATACGTGGGTTAAAGAAGCCTTTGGTTCAAAATGGGGTTTTACAGCGATTTGGCTGCAATGGATTCAAAATGTTGTTTGGTATCCAACAGTTCTTGGTTTTGCAGCAGCTTGTTTGGCTTATTTATTTATGGATCCAAGTTTAGCTTCTAACGGCTTATTTACTGGTGGTGTAATTTTAGTTTTTTATTGGGTAGCTACTTTAATAGCTTTAAAGGGCTCTCATACTGCTGGTGCTGTGACAAAATATGGTTTTTTGTTGGGAAGTATCTTGCCGGGAATTTTTATTGTGATGCTAGGCTTGTTCTGGATTGATAGAGGAAACCCTATTCAATTTCTTCAGGCTCAGCATATTGCAGATGCTGCTCAAGGTATAGCTCATAGCGGACCTCATATGCGTTATTTTCCTCATATAAGTAATTTAGGTAATGTGGCCTTTTTAGCTGGAATCATCTTGTTGTTTGCTGGCGTTGAAGTTCATGCTGTTCATGCGAATGATATGGAGAATCCTTCTAAAGAATTTCCGATTAGCATACTGATAGCTTCTATAATTATTTTCTTTCTTTTTTCTTTAGGTTCTCTTGCTGTTGCTTCAGTAATTCCTGCGAATGAAATTAGTTTGACGGCAGGCCTTATGCAAGCCTTTAAACAAATTTTGACTAAATTTAATATTGATTTCTTAACGCCTGTTGTAGGATTGTTCTTGGCATTTGGTGCTATTGGTCAAATTATGTCTTGGGTCGATGGGCCAAGTCGAGGACTTTTAGAAACGGCGAAAGAAGGAGAGCTTCCTCCTTTTTTGGCAAAAGTTAATAAAAATGGTATGCAGAAAAATATTCTTCTTGTTCAGGCGGTTATTGTAAGCATTTTGGCTTCATTTTATTTTATTATGAAGGATGTCAGTGTTGCGTTTTTTCTTTTATCTGCAATGACAATAAGCTTGTATTTGGTCATGTATATCCTTTTGTATGCTGCTGGAATAAAATTACGTTTTAGTCAGCCGGATCTGCCTCGTCCCTACAAAGTTCCAGGTGGATTAACTGGCATGCTTTTAGTTTCTGGTGTTGGTCTTTTTGGTGTTGGGTTTGCGCTTTTAGTTAGCTTTTTTCCTCCAACAAATTTGCCTGTAGGTAATCCCGCTCTTTATGTTGGATTAGTAGCGTCTGGCCTTATTATTTTTGTTGGACTACCTTTTTGGATTAATGCTATAAAGAAGCCAGAATGGAAAAAGAAATAAATTTTTAAAATTATTTTAAAAGGAAGGATCTTATGAGCCATCTTCATAGCAAAGATAAAATTCGTAATAATTTATTAGATGATGTTTACGCTTCTGATGATTTAAGTATGAGAATCCCAAAATATAAATTTCCACCAAAAGAACACGATCCTCGTCATTGTTATCAAATAGTTCATGACGAGCTTATGCTTGATGGTAATGCGAGACAAAATTTGGCTACTTTTTGTCAGACTTGGGTTGATCCGGAAGTCCATAAGCTTATGGATGAATGCGTAGATAAAAATATGATCGATAAAGATGAGTATCCTCAAACTGCTGAGATTGAGGAACGTTGTGTTCATATGTTGGCTGATCTTTGGAATGCCCCTGAGAATGGTAATGCTATTGGTTGCTCAACAACAGGATCAAGTGAAGCTGCTATGCTCGGCGGCATGGGAATGAAATGGAGATGGAGAACAAAAAGAAAAGCAGAAGGAAAGTCTATTGATAAACCAAATATGATTTGTGGACCAGTTCAAATTTGTTGGCATAAATTTGCTAAATATTGGGATGTTGAATTACGCGAAATTCCTATGGAAAAAGGCCGTCTTATTATGAATGCAGAAGAAGTTTTAAAAAGATGTGATGAGAATACTATAGGAGTCGTGCCGACACTTGGGACTACATTTACTTGTGAGTACGAGCCTGTTCAGGAAGTTGCAAAGGCTTTAGATCAATTACAAAAAAAGACTGGGTTAGATATTCCCATTCATGTTGATGGCGCAAGTGGAGGATTTTTAGCTCCATTTGTTGAGCCAGATATAAGATGGGATTTTCGTCTAGAGCGAGTAAAGTCTATTAATGCCTCGGGACATAAATTTGGCTTATCTCCTCTAGGAGTAGGTTGGGTTATGTGGAGAGATAAAGAGGATTTGCCTGATGATTTAATTTTTTGGGTAAATTATCTTGGGGGAAATCTTCCAACATTTGCATTAAATTTTTCTAGACCTGGAGGACAAATTGTTGCTCAGTATTATAATTTTTTAAGGTTAGGGAAGGAAGGATATAGAAAAGTTCATCAGGCTTGCTATGATACTGCAGTTTATTTTGGGGAAGAGCTTAAAAAATTAGGTTGTTTTGAATTAATTTATAATGGAAAAGGCAATGGAATTCCTGCTCTTACCTGGACTTTAAAGGAAGGCGCAGATATTGGATGTAATCTTTATGAATTGTCTGATAAGCTTCGTAGCCGCGGATGGCAGGTGCCAGCGTATTCAATGCCTCCGCACAGAGAAGACTTAGTTATTATGCGTACTCTTATTCGTCACGGAGTCAGTCGGGATTTAGTTGATTTGCTGATTTCGGATATGAAGCGCAGTTTGGATTATTTTAAGCGAAATCCAGTCGGAACTTCTTTAGGAGAAAAAGAGCTCGGAGGATTTAGCCACTGTCCAAAAGTAGGAGAAAATAAATAAGTTTTAAAAGCGAAGTAATATAAAAAATAAATTTAATTTTGGAGTAAGTTTTTGCCGTTAGGTGAGAATCCATCTTACCTAACGGCATTATTTTTAAATATTAGAATTTTAAAGGAGAAAAAAGATGAAACGTTTTTTATCAGTACTTTTTGGCATAAGTTTATTATTAATTACTAATTTAACTTTTGGAGGGGAAAAAATGATTCAGCAAGGAAGTAAGGTAAAATTTGATTATACGCTTGTTGTTGAAGGACAAGTTGTTGACACGTCAAAAGGAAAACAGCCTTTAGAATACGTTCATGGACAGGGAACAATTATTCCAGGGCTTGAAAGCCAGATATTAGGATTAAAAGAGGGTGATGAAAAGAAAGTTGTAGTTGGGCCTGAAGATGCTTATGGGGTAATTAAAAGTGAGGCAATAGTAGAAGTAAATAAGGCACAACTAGGGAGTGAACGTCAACCGCAAATTGGAGATCATCTTCAGATGAAAAATACTGAGGGTAATACATTTAATGGTGTTGTAAAAGAAATTAAGGATGAAATCGTAGTTGTTGACTTTAATCACCCTTTGGCAGGCAAAGAACTTATTTTTGATATTAAAATTGTTGATATAGAAAAATAATTCTTTTAATAAAGTTTAATATTTGGTGATTATTATTTGGCACATAGTTGTAGGCTATGTGCCATTTTTTTAGTTTGTTGACATAAGTGAAGAGTAGTATGTATAATTAAAAGAAATTAAGTATTTGGGAATTATAGGAAAAAAGCGATAGTCAGGAGGAGCAATGAAAACAATACTTTTAATTGATGATGATCAGGATTTGTCTGAAGTAATAAAAATAATTCTTAAATCTGCAAATTACGACGTTCTGATTTCTCACGAAGCACAGCATGGAATTAATACGGCAAAAGAAAAGACTCCGGATCTTATTTTATTGGATATTATGATGCCTGGAATGGATGGGGTTGAAGCGATGTCTATTTTAAAGTCTGAATCAGCAACCAAGGATATTCCTGTGATATTCCTCACAGGTCTTATTTCAAATAATGACAGCAGTGAAGGCATAGAAGATATAAATATAGGCGGAAGTTATTATAAAACAATAGCGAAGCCATTTGACAATAAGAAGCTATTGGAAATTATTAAAAAGACTTTAGACTAAGTTAAGAGCGCTATGTTTATAGCGTTGGAGGATTGAAGTCGATAAATTTTACGTAATTAAATTATCCTACTGTTAAACCCTGTGTTCTATAAGAAATCCTGAGTTTGCAGACGTCTGTAGAATTCTCTTTGGTAGCCCAATTCCCGTCAATATGCTTACAAATATGCTATACTTTTCGTATAAAATCTAATTTCTATTAATATTAATATTTAAAAAAATATATATGTATATTAAAAAACACATATCTCCGCAGATATTTAAATGTATCAGCTTATCTATATTGATAACATTCAGTTTAACAGCTGTGGTTCCATCGGTTTTTGCTCAATCTTTATCGAGCTTGCCGGTTGTTGGCACGATGGTGCCTTTAAGCTCGAGCTTTATGCCGGCTGTTTTAAAAGGTCTTACAATTTATCCGGATGAACCGTTTAAGTTTGATTTTATTGTAGATGTTGGAGACTCAGGCCTCAAGGAGGAAAAAGCCCTTAAAGAAGAAGCAGAAAAGTTAATTAAATATTTTTTAACCTCGTTAACCATCCCCGAACAAGATTTGTGGGTTAATTTATCACCCTACGAGCAAAAACGTGTTATCTCTGAGAAATTTAGCCAAACTGAAATGGGAAAGAATCTATTGATGCAGGATTATTTGTTGAAACAAATTACGGCATCTTTGATTTATCCTGAGAATGACTTAGGTAAAGAATTTTGGGACG
>JAOZRJ010000087.1 GCA_029931885.1 Candidatus Omnitrophota bacterium
AAATTACATAAAGCACCAAATCGGTGTGTATATGGTAATAAGCATAACCCATCTTGAAAAGCTTTAATAGGTATTGCATCCCATACATCATATACAATTCGTTCATTTTCGTTTTCAGAAATGGTACCTTTCAATGCTTTATTTAAGATACCATTAGCTGTTTTGCGATCAAGGATATTTTTAAAATCAGGATCAAGGACAAGTAGCTCACCGCATAATACATGGTTAAAACTATCATCATTGAGTTCATCAATCATTTCATCTTCAATTATGGTAGTTGGGAAATGAAATGATTGTCCATTTCTGGTTAAAAATTTAGGGTTAATTGTATTAAAAAAATATGCAAACATGCCATCAGCTTTTTTTTGAAAATATGCAGGATATTCTATATTATGTACTTTGGTAATTGTACTACATCGTTGATATGGTACAATTACCACAGTATTGGGAACAGCTTTATTAATAAGTTTTGCACTGCACCCACAACGTAAATCTTTTTTTATAATACGTTGGATAATTTCAAAATGACTTTTTGAATATGATGCCCATGAAGCTAGACGTATTTTATCATTATTGGTGGCACCACTTTGTTCTCGAAGGTAGTCAAGAGTACTAAAAAGATTGTCTTCACAGATTTTTTGATGGTTATCAGTAAGCGTTTTTTGTACTTTTGGAAGATACATTAATGTTTTTATATTATATCGGTAAGTTTGATGCAATGCATATTGTATGACTTTTTTAAAAAGAGTATCTTTAAGGTACTCTTTTAGTAATTCAATTTTAGCATTAGTGGATGGTTCATTATCCAACTGTTGTAATTTTAATAAAACTGTATCCATTATATTTTCCTTTTTAATTTTTTCCCTGTTATTTGCTCATGAATAATATACGATCCATCAATATATTCAGCCCATTTTGTAGTAATCTTGCCGCCTTTAGGTATATCTGGTTCTTTTCGTCTTGGATACATTTGCTTCCAATATTTAAACACACGAGCAATATCTGTCTTTGTTAAATTTCGTTTTTTTGGTTTGACAGCACTTTTTGGATGCACATATACAGGATCAATTGGAGGATGCTCCAAATAATCTGCAAGATTACGTAAGAAAGACGGTAAATCAATATGACGATGCAAACCGTAACGAACAAAAGCATTATTGATCTTTCCTTCAAGAATATTAGCTTGTCTATGGATAACACCACGAATCAATCCTCCATTATGAATACTGACAAGGTCAGCTTTGCGTTTATGTTTATGATCAACAACTGCATCATCAAATTTAAGACGCTTTCGTAAAATTGGACATTTACATTTATTTTTACGCCAATAAATGCGTCGAAAGTTTTTTAAATCCTTTTGTTTAATCTGAATAAACCTTTTTTGCATATTATATATCCTTTTTATCAGGATATTTTGCATTGATATATGTTTTGTATTCAGCAGTATCTATTATTTTAAAATTTTGTTGAGTGAATGTTTGAGGTTTACGACCTGGCATAACCTTTGGTGCTGGCTTACAATTGGCAAGTTGCAGACCTCCAATTAATTTATCAATCATATCAGGATGCACCATGATGGCATCAATCATAATCATAGCATCTGTTCGAGGATTACCTTGCTTATCCACCATTGCTGTATTTTTAACAATTAATGCCGGTACTTTTAACATTCAAATTCTCCTTTAAAAAATTCTTCCCACCAGAGTATGTTACGCATATGTGATTCAAGCCCTAATCGTTCACATACAGCATAAAAATTATCGCTACTGAATTTATCTTTTTGAACTTTGAATAATTTAGTACCTTTGAATGGTAAAGTAACTAATTTTAAATTACGATCAATTAACTCTGTACTCTTTTCAATTCGTTTATAAGTTTTGGTATGTTTACCTAATTTATCAAGTATATATTTTACTGCGGTTGTTTCACCAACTCGATCAATACCTGTAATATTATCTGAAGAACATCCAGCCATTGCTTTAACGCTCGCCCATACAACAGGTTGTAATTCCCATTTTTTAATAAACATATCAGCAGTCACCAATACTTTATTTTGCGGCATATACATATCTGCATATGTTAATAATTGATACAAATCATGATCAGCACTGACAATAAGATAAGTACCAGGTCGATACATAACTAATCGCGCAATAAGATCATCTGCTTCATATCCTTTTTGGATATGCATATTACAAAAGCCAATTTGTGGTAAAATATTTAATCGTAATTGCGCAAATTGTTTATACGCTTGTTTTCGGATACGTTTACGCTCAGTATATTCATCTGGTGTTTCATTCTTTTTTGATTTATTACGTTTTATTTTATATGTTGGTGATAATTTTTTACGTTTATTGTCACGACTGTCCCAACAAAATACAAATTGGTTAGTTTCAAAAAGTTTTGCTAAACTTGCAATCTGGTTAAGAAAACCAAAAACAATATCAGTGGGCATGTTGTCGTATTCCATATCCGGCATACTGTGCCAAGCTCTATGACATAAATAATTTGCATCAATCAATAATGTTTTCATGGTATCCTTTAAAATGGCACGTCATCATCTTCATATTGTGTGTGGGCATCGCTAATAGGTGGTGGTGGATTTAACCGTAAATCAATGCACTCATCAATGATACCTGTAAGCTCATCTTGATATTGCTCAGTTAATAACACTCGTTTACTAATAGGCACACATGCAGTCCATGTAGCCGACGCAACAAAAGGTTCATACTCATATTCTTGTGCAGTCTTTGTAATGGATACTGTGATGTTTATCATATCTTCAGAAATACTCTTTGTTTCACCTGTTGGTGTATTTCGTTTAATTTTTTGTGGCATGGTTATACCTCTTTTCATTTTGATAGATAATATTACACATTTTTTTATATTGGGTTGTTTTATATAATGCTTTCCATATAAAAAATCTGAGTATTATTGGGTCCAACCAAGGTATCCAACTTAAAATCCGAAATACGCATGATGAATACATTTCATACTGTACAAGTTCACTCATACCAGTTAATATCATCAGAACCTCACTTTCTTTTTACGATCAGTTTTAAACAATTCTTCAGCTTGTTCCCAAAGATTAATTGTGTGTTCCCGTAAATCAGTTTCAAGATTATTATCTTCGATATATTTAACCGCATTATCTAATGCTTGATATGTTTTATTAAAAACGTCATACAAAGTATCTTTGGTCATATCTTTACAATATTGGAGATTACCCCGAATATCATCAATACCAACACCAAAAATAATATATAATGGGCAAGTTCTATATTCACTATCAATGCTGCTCTTTTTAATTAAACAATCTGATTGAACACCAACTGCATGTTTAATTAAACGTTTATGTTCTTTACCACGAACTGTTGTTTTAAATGTTTTTTCTTTTATGATTGGTTTTTTACCAGAAACTCTAATACGTAAACTTGAGAGGTATGGTACAGCTAAACCGCCCGGTGTTACTTTTCCATATTCACCATCTTTTTCATGATTAGTGAATGCCACTATTTTATGAGTATCAGATACCATCGTTGCGATGTATCGACACATTGTAGTTAATTCTTTTGCTTTTGCTTGCCCTCGTTTATCGCCCTGGGTACTTAATTCAAGATCACTACATAATACAGCAATTGAATCAACTGCAAATAAATTAACGACATTTTTATTTGCAGGATTCCATGTTTTAAGGTAATCAAACACTTCATTTACAGTATTGGACATAGCATAATCACTTTTGTCCATTTCATAATTAAAAAGACGGGCATATTCTTTATCAAATCGCCCTTCAGGATCATCAATTTTTGTTTCTCCGCCATGATACTGGACTGAAGCAAGGAGTTCGGTGATTATTGCTGTCTTACCCGATCCAGATGGGCCAAAAATTTCCATCATAATTCCACCGGGTAATCCACCACCACGACATCTTCCACCACTAATATTTAAGTCAAGTAAAGTACAACCAGTTGATACAATAATATCAGTATTAACAGGCGTATATAGTTTTTTTCGTGGCGTGTTTACCTCTTGTCTAATCTGGGAAGATTCACGCGGTACTTTTAATTGTGCACGTTTAACTGGTGCTGACTGATTGCGTTTTTTTAATCTAAGCATAATAAACCCCTATGGGCATGTTAAACATGCCCATATTTATAATTCAATATTACTGACGACCGCGACGACGCGTACTGGATTGAGCAGGTTGTGTTGATCGCCGAGTTGATCTAGCCGGTTTAGCAGGTTTAGCCGGTTGACGAACAGTTCTGGCAGGTTTAACTGGTTGACGAACAGCTCTGGCAGGTTTAACTGGTTGACGAACAGCTCTGGCAGGTTTAACTGGTTTTTCTGTAAACGGTTCATCTTCTTCAGGAGGCTCGTCTTCAGGATCATACTCATCAGCGTTTTCAAGTTCATCATCTTCCAAATCATCTTCCGGATCATACTCATCTTCCGGATCATACTCTTCTTCCGGATCATACTCTTCTTCAGGAGGATCATCTTCAGGAGGATCATCTTCAGGAGGATCATCTTCAGGAGGATCATCCTTGGGTAATTCGCTGGGAGTTGCTTCCTCGCCGAAATCAATCAATTCAGCTAATTCTGCATACGTCGGTCGTTCAATGTAATCATCAAGAACAACCGCTTGTTCAAGGATTTCATCAGTTATTGGTTCCGAACGCTCACTTAAAGCAAGACCGACATATTTGGTATTCTCCCGCTGCCCTTGTTTGGTACATTCAATTGTGCGCCCAACATCAGGATCAGCAAATGGAATAAACCCGCCGGTACGTTTAATTTTTGAAACAGCGTTGATCGGTGCCTCAATCAAGAAATGAGATGCTTCCCAGAACATAACCCCTTTGGCTTCATCCTGTGCAGAATCATACACAACAACATTATAGCATACCCGCCGCTTTGCTTTGATACCTTTGATTTCAGCAGAATGATCAATGGTCTCATCTTGATCCATTTCCCGTTGTAAAAGAGTAATGTACTCACAGATCGGACAGGGTTCATCGAAGTTAATTGCCGGACAGACGTACACATTTTCACGCGGACCAATTTTACCATGTGTCCAGACATCGATTTTATACGCCGGTACGCCCTCATCAACATTGGGATGATTTGGACCAGCGATCCACGGAATGATGTCAAATACATGATCACCGTCTTTGGGTTTCCATTGGTCAATCGGAATATCCTTCATAATGTAAATGCCGTATTTTCCCGATGATTCCCTTGTTTGATAAGACTCCTCAGTCCGGGCAAGCATTTCACCTTTTTTATATTTTTGCCGGAATTTACTTATCTTTTTCCCTTTTACGGGAGCTGTTCGTCGTGCCATATTTCTCCTCCTTTGAATTGTACGGTTTTTTACACGTTTGTTTAAATTTATGCTGTTTAATTTTTTTAATCTTTTTTACCATATTACCGCCTCTTCAACCGTGTATTTTTGGTTAACACTGTTGAATGTGCTTTAGAAGTTTTCTCAGAATATGCTACGCGAGCATCTTGTTTAATTTTTGGTTCACTCCAATAACCGGCCAGAAACAATTTACTTAAATACTCAAGTGCAGTTCGTTTATGCTCAAGCACTTGTTTTGCTGAATAGTACGCATTAACATCTTTATTCAGCAATTGTAATTCTCTGGTATGTTCTTGATATCGTTTGGCTTTAACGACCAATGCATGAATTGCTTTATCAGTGACCTTATCAATAATAAATCGCTTAGGGTCACGACGGACTGCCAAGGACATATCAGAATAAAACAACTCCATTCGGTCTTTAAGAGCGTCCCGCTCATATACAGCATTGCCATGTTTTGCAGTATATTTTTCAAATAAACCAGCTTGACGTTCCCATTCAAAATCAAGTGAATGGCGATTAATTTCTGCATCATCATGTAAACTCATTATGCCCCCTTGTTAATCATGCTAATCATGCTAATGATATAGCATATAATATCGTGAATGTCAAGACATATTATACTTTAATTGCATTAATTTTCATAATTTCTTTACGAATAGTTTTTCTTAAATAACTTTCAATATGTTCAGGTTCATCATCACCATCGACATCGTAAAGCCGCTCATCATCTTCACTATTCCATATTTGAATATCGATAAAGTCCACAATAATGACATTTCCATCAGTTTTAAATACCAAATTAAGATATTCCTTACCATTTGTACTTTCAAAAATATCATTATTGATAGCGGTAATTACTTTTTCAAGTTGTTGCACACTTACAAATGTGCTCATTATAAATTACCTCTACTCACACGCCGATATTTTTCAAAATCAACTGATGATTTTCTGAACACTTTGCCGGCTTTACCCATTTCTATACTGAGCTTACGGGCTTTTTTATTATTTATTCCCTTGATATGTACACCGGCTTCAGCCGCTGATATAAATTCATTACATAGATCCAGCATACCGGTAATGTCTTTTTCAAATTGTTCAGGAACATTAAATTCAATCTGTACTTTACTTTTAGTCATAATCAAGTCTCCTTTTGTTAAAATTAATATTTATATTCTTTTACCTAAATAAGTTTAAATTGTTTATGAAATTCATTATATTCTTTTACAAATATTTTATTAGTTGCATGTCTGTAAACTACAAGGCGTACATTTTCATTTATGTACTCATCGGTTGTACAGATTGCGGTATCGGTATATACATAAACTACTTTAAGATTTTTTACATGCCGGTAATAATTTTTTTCAGAATTAGGATTATTCAAGATGCACACTCACATACA
>JAOZRJ010000088.1 GCA_029931885.1 Candidatus Omnitrophota bacterium
TCGAACCTTTTATCCTTATCTTTATGGGCGGAACTATCGGACTGATAGTTCTTTCAATGTTTTTACCGATCTTTAGTCTGGCAACAATGGGCTAAATTGTTCTTTGAAAAAAATGAAAAAGGAGGTGCAAAAACACAAAAAAACATGTATACTTAAATAAGTGAAGAAAGAATTGGATTTATTTTATTAATCTTTTTATAAACACAAAACAAGGAGGAAAAAATGAGAATTACTAACAATAAAGGTTTCACGCTATTAGAGATCATCATAGTTATCATTATCATTGCTGTTCTCGCAAGCGTAGCCATGCCTAAAATTACAAGTAGTTTAACTTTTGCAAAATCAAAGGAAGCTCTAGGAGCTATACCTTCCTTTAGACAAGCCATGGAAGAATGCTATCTTCTTAATAATGGATCATATGACGCTACGGCATGTAGTTGTACTGACACAGCGACTTGTAAAACTAATCTAGGTGTCGAATTTGCTGGAAAATATTTCGGAACTATGGCAATAACCGGAAAAGACAAAACATATGACATAGTATTAACGTGTACTGCTTCTGACTGTGATAATAGGGTGGACATAATCACATACGATAGCGCCTCTGGAGGATCAGTAACTGGCGGGGGGGCTTTCTCCAAAATCAAGACAGGTAAATAATAATGTAATCCAAAAACCCCAGAACCCTTTAAGGGCTCTGGGGTTTTTTTAAACCCGAATTTGCATAACTCATGAAAATATCCAAAAAAAAATCCGTAACATTACTCGAGTTGATTATGGTTGTTGTTATTATAGGTGTATTGGTAGGAATAGGATATGTCGGGTATTTTAAATCTGTTGATAAATCCCTGCAAAAAACAACCGTCGCTAATCTCTTTTTAATTAAATACTCCCAAGAAATATATTTGGCTCAAAAAGAAACTTATTATCCAAAAACAGGCACTGTAGACCTCGCAGCTATAAACTCAAACCTAAGGCTCGCTATCACTTCAAATGATGTTGTGTATGTTTGCTCTAGCGGTTATACGTGCACAGGAACTTATGCTGCAAAAAACTGGTCATATTCAGTAACGCCTTCAACTAAACCAACTTGTACAGGCTCAGGATGCCTATAATGCATATAAAAACAAAAAAATCAGTCACGTTAATGGAGCTAATCGTAGTTGTTGTTATAATAAGTATCTTTGCTACTATCGGGCTCTCTAAGTATCAAAAAACTATTCAGATCTCTCGAGAGCGAGACGCAAAAACCATGCTTCTTCTAATAAAGACAGGACAAAACCTTTTTAATAGCAAAAATGGCGAATACTTTCCAAAATCCGGTGACACTAGCATAAAAGATATAACAAACATTAACGCTACGCTTGAACTTAGCATCATGGAAAATACCGATTCAGTAAAATATATATGCAATCCTAAGGGAGGAGTTAATTTTAATTGTACTGCAAGCTATCCGCGCTCAGGAGCAGTAAAATGGCAATATCTTATTACGAAAGAAATGGATGTTCCAGCATGCACAGGAACATGCTATTTAAACTAAAACCGAGAAAATTATCATGAAGCAATTAAAAAATAACAAAAACGCATTTTCTTTAGTTGAGGTAATTGTTGCAACTGTTATATTTCTTACTGCTTCAATCGGAATCTTTTCAGTATTTTCTATGGCACAAAAATCATCTGTTGTCACCGAAAAAGATATTGTTGCCGCAAACTTCGGACGCCAAATTCTTGAGGATCTCAGAGCTCAAGTTGATTCACGCACCTGGGATACTGCCTGGCCAGCTGATGACCCTTTGACCTGTGAAGTAACACCTCCTTGGCGCGTATGGCCAGGAGGGCCTCCAGTAGGATTTTCTGGAACAGTAAAGTATAAATGCTTCACGCAAGCCAGTGCAGCAAGAAAGGTTACTATACAATTAATATGGTAAGATTAAAAAAATATGAAACATAAAAACACTAAGATTAGCGACTTTGGCATAACCCTAACCGAATTAGTATTGGTAGTCATAACTGTTAGCTTTATAATGGCATTTGCTATTCCTAAATATCAAGGAGTCATGACAAATGCTCGCCAAAAAACAGCCAAGTTAAATCTCGAAATGATTAAATCAGCACAACAAATTTATTTTTCCGAAAACAATAATAAGTATTATCCACCTTCCGGAATTGCAAGCTTATCTGAAATAAACAGATATCTAAAATTATCTATTATCTCCGATGGGATAATATACACATGTACTCCCCTTGATGGAGGGTCAGGCCTTGATTTTGAATGCACAGCTGCCAAATCCGGATGGAGTTGTTCAATAAACAAAAACTCAAAAGAGGCAACATGCTCTTAAAAAATATCCTAAAAAAAAATAAAAACTGTTCAGGCCTTACTCTAGCCGAGCTTGTAGTAGCCTCTGTTATTGTCGGACTAATAATGGTCGGCATAGCTTCTATGGATATCGGCGTACGCAACATGTTCGAAGGTGCCTCGAAAAATGCCATTGTTACAACAAGGGTATCCATCTTAATAAATCATATCGCAAGAAATCTTTCAAAAGCAGCTGGCGATTATAATGACACAGGTGTTTATGTCGGCAATCTTTCCGGTAAAACTGCAATATGGTACAGGGAAGACGCCGATGGCGATCCTTCAAATTACACGAGAGATCAGTGGTATGTATATGTTTTTAACGGTAATCCTGACTACGACGTTGACTATTGCACCTCTCCTAATGCAGGCGGCGGATGTTCCATAATTGTTCAAACGCTAGGAAACGGCAGTATTACTGCATTCACCCCAACCCTCATAGACAGTAACGCAACATATGATTTTAAAGTATCTTTGAGCATTACAGCAGTATTTGATCCTTCGTCGGCCGTAGACGATATTGACAATCCGCAATACAACATTACGTCTGATATTAGCTTGCCAAGCTTCGGCAGCAGTATTTAATAATACAAAATAATTTTCTTTATCTTTATGAAAATTAAAAAATGAGAATTAAAAGCAAAAAAGGGTTCACTCTTTTAGAACTCATCATCGTCATTATTATCATTGCTCTCCTTGCAAGCATGGCTTTACCTAAAGTTACAAATAGCTTAGTATTTGCTAAATCACAAGAAGCGCTTAAGGCTTTGCCTTCTTTTCGAAGAGCTATGGATGAATGTCATCTTCTTAATGGCAACAGCTATGCGGATTGTGATTGCGATCAAACGAATTGTAACGATATTCTCGGCACAGATCTCAAGGGAAAATACTTTGATGCTTATACTGTCACAGGTTCTGCCGACACATACATCATTAACTTTAGCCTTGCAAATACAGGAGCGGTGGATTTTATAAAATACGAACAAAATAATACTGGAAGTGGAGTCCTTACTGGCGGAGGAATCTTCTTTAAAATTGGCGAAAAATAAATCCTGATATTGTAAATCCTGCCCAAAACCTTAAAATAACTTCGAGCTTCCATGAATGCTAAGCCGATAGTTCAGTCGAAGGTCGAGGCTTCAAATCCCTCTCGGTCCGCAGAAATTAACTTTTCGTTTTCTTAATTTCATTATGGTATACTTATAAAGATAGGAATTAATAAACTTAAGGAGGCGCTATGAAGGATACTGTCCAAAGAAATCATAAAAAACGGCTTGGATTTACTCTTCTCGAAATAACTATCGCAACTGTTATCGCAGGCGTTATCGCGTCATTTGCAATCACAGCAATGCCTAAAGTTATCGAAAAAGAAAAATCTAAGGCTGGAGAACGAGTATTGATAGATCTTTATGCTGCTCAAAATAGACATCATTTTAATGAAGGATCCTATTCTTCAGATATTAGTAAACTTGACACAAGTTATGCCAACCCAAATGGCTTTACTCTTGCAGTATCAAACGATCCCAAAAATCTCGCTTCTGTTACCAGGAATTCCGGAAATCCCTATGAACTAATAATCGGAGAAACTGGCGAAATTGTTTGTGACGGTACTTATTGTGATAATCTAGCATATAACACTGGAAATGCTGGTAATGTAGAGCCTCCGGAAGATCCGCCGACAAACATAGACCCTCCGGAAGAGGAATCACTAACATTCGAAGAGGTCATGACTCTTTACGAAAAAGATCGAAAAGTGCTCATTGAATGGATCGAAAGAAATCCGGAAGAGTGGGCTGCCTTACTAAAAGCATATCCAGACCTCAGAAAGCTGTTTGGCTAAAAATTACAGGATGACTATCTATACGATGTTACCTTCTAAAACATTTCAAGAAAAGCCCATTTGATAATGGGCTTTTCTTGAACACTAAACAAAAGTTAAACAATGCATCGCTCTTATTGCAAAAACCTAAACCTTAATAATAAAATTACAGCCATTTCTTCGAAAAACGAAATTTCTCATATTAAAAAAGTTCTTCGTCAAAAAGAAGGAGATTCTATTTGTATTTTTGACGGCAAGGGAACAGAAATAATAGGAAAAATTATTTCTTCATCAGACAAGCTCATAAAAATTGAAACAACCCAAATTTCTCATCAAAAACAAAAAGCCTTCCATGTAACACTTGCATGCGCTATTCCTAAGAAATCTAAATTCGAATTAATTATTGAAAAGTGCACCGAGCTAGGAGTTGATCGCATTATCCCTCTCAAAACAAAACGGACAGAATTTTACATTCCTAAAGAAAAATACGATAAAAAACTTAAACGATATGAAGCCGTCAGCATTAATGCGTCAAAACAATCTAATCGAAAAACTTTACCCGAAATTTGTCAAATTATGAACTTTAAAGACGCTTTATCGACGATTGATAATAATTGCCTAGCTCTTATCGGATCACTCTCCGCTGATCGAAAAAATCTAAAAGATGTTTTCCCGAAATTACTTAAAAATAAAAAACATATTATTTGTTTTATCGGTCCTGAAGGAGATTTCACAAATGATGAAATGACTCTGTCAATTGAAGCAGGATGTATACCAGTTTCTCTAGGGGAAACTGTTTTAAAAGTCGATACTGCTGCAATAAGTGCTATATCTTATATTAATCTAAGTATACATATATAAGACTCTTTTTAGAAAATTCCTTTCGTGAATTCAAACTTACCATAACTCACTGCCATTCAATAACTTATATCACCTAGACAATTCTTGAAACAATTGACATTTTTCAAGAGCTCGTGTATAATTCATTCTCACTACAAATAAACGGAGGATACGCATGAAGGATCAGAAAAAAGCAAACGTGAATACTGCGGATAAACAAAAAGCACTTGAATTGGCTTTATCTCAAATCGAAAAACAATTTGGCAAAGGTTCTATCATGAAGCTCGGTCATGATGTTGTGTCAAATATTGAATCAATTCCTACGGGCTCTATTGCTCTAGATATTGCCCTTGGCATAGGAGGAGTCCCTCGCGGTCGCGTTGTAGAAATATATGGTCCAGAATCTTCAGGAAAAACAACTTTAACCTTAAGCATCATCAATCAAATACAAAAGCAAGGAGGCGTTGCAGCTTTTATTGATGCTGAGCATGCATTTGATGCTGTATATGCTAAAAAGCTTGGATTAAAATTAGATGACTTACTCATCTCTCAACCTGACACCGGAGAGCAGGCCCTAGAAATTGCTGAAACCCTTACAAGATCAAATGCAGTAGATTTAATTGTCATTGATTCAGTCGCCGCACTTACACCAAGGGCGGAAATTGAAGGCGACATGGGCGCTTCTCATATGGGACTACAAGCACGATTAATGTCACAGGCACTGCGAAAATTGACTGCTGTTATTAGTAAATCAAATACATGCATTATCTTCATCAATCAGATACGAATGAAAATCGGAGTTATGTTCGGCTCACCGGAAACAACAACAGGTGGACGCGCATTAAAATTTTATTCTTCTGTACGCATTGATTTAAGAAGAATCGAAACGCTTAAAAAAGACGATGTTGCTATTGGAAGTCGCGTTAAAGCAAAAATTGTGAAAAATAAAGTCGCAGCGCCTTTTCGTGAAGCACAATTTGAAATCCATTTTAACGAAGGCATTTCAAAAATCAGCGATATTATTGATCAAGGCGTTAAGTCCGAGATCATCAATAAATCTGGAGCATGGTTTTCTTACGAAAACGAAAAAATAGGACAAGGAAGAGAGAGTGTAAGAGCGTTCCTGAAAGAAAATCCTAAAATTCTTAACGAGATTGAAAAAAAGATTCGAGAATCATTAAAAGAAAAAAAATAATTTCTCATGTTGCCTGAGAATAATGACAATCTTATTACAAAAGCAAAAAAAACTGCTTACAATCTTTTAAGTGTGCGCAGTCGAAGCGAAAAAGAACTTATAAAGCGCCTAACACAAAAAAGTTTTTCACAAAAAGTCATTCGTAAGATTGTTCACGAATTAAAGAAAACTGATCTTTTAAACGACGCAAAATTTTCAGAAGACTGGATTCAATCCAAGCTCAAAAAAGGGTTCGGTCCCAAAAGAATCACTCTTGAATTAAGGGAAAAAGGGGTTAGTTACTCAGTAATCATAAAAGAATTAAAAAAATCTCTTAAGAATTATTCTGAAAGCTCTATTATTCAAGAACTTATTCGTAAGCGAATTCAGCAATATCGAAAACTTGAGAAGACGGTAATGCAAAGACGCTTATATGGGTATCTACTTCGTCGAGGATTCTCATCTGACGTGATAACAAGCATAATAAAAAAATATGACAACAATTGAAATCAGAAAAAAATTCTTAAAATTTTTCGCCTCAAAAGGTCACT
>JAOZRJ010000089.1 GCA_029931885.1 Candidatus Omnitrophota bacterium
ATCTCTTGCTCGTATCGATCTAAAAGTCTTGGTTTCATTTTAATTTGCCGCTCCGCACTTTTTGCACTCACGAATCTTTGTTTTATCTTTAAGAACAGAAACTTTTGTCCTCACTCTTTTGCCACATTGTTTGCAAACAATCATCAGATTGCTCAAACGAATCGGGGTCTCAACCTCAATAATGCCGCCCTTTTGATCCTGTTGAGTACGTCTTTGTGCCTTTTTAATAATATTTATATTCTCGACAATGGCTTTGCCTTCTCTAGGAAAAACTTTTAAAACTTTTCCTTTTTTTCCTTTATCTTTTCCAGCGATAACTTCCACCATGTCATCTCTTTTAATTTTTATCATTTTAAACGACCTCTGGAGCTAATGAAACAATTTTCATATATTCCATGCTTCTTAATTCTCTGGCAACCGGTCCAAAAACACGCGTCCCTCTTGGATTTCCTGCATCATCAATAATAACAACCGCATTGCTATCAAATTTTACATAGGTTCCATCCGCACGACGAATTGGAAATTTCTGCCTAACAATAACACCTTTAACAACTTGACCCTTTTTAATCGCTGCGTTTGGAGCTGACTCTTTAACATTAAGACGAACAACTTCTCCAATTTGAGCAGAACGTCTTCCTCGAGCGTTTAAAACACCAATGAAAGAAGCTTTTCTCGCTCCGGAATTATCAGCAACTTTTAATAAAGTTTTCATTTGAATCATTATTCTTTTTCTCTTTTTATTATTTTCCTAAGAATCCAACGTTTGTCTTTTGAAATCGGCCGTGTTTCCATAATCTCAACAAGATCACCAGGATTTACTTCATTTTTTTCATCGTGAACTTTATATTTAGAAACTCTTTTAACAGGCTTGCTATACATAGAATGTTTTGAGCTCCAAACAACTTTAACCAAACAAGTTTTTTCCATTTTATTACTAACCACAGTCCCTGTTAACATCTTTCTTCTATTAATTCTCTCTGTCATTTATCTTTTCTCTCTCTTAAAACAGTTTTAATACGAGCAATATCTTTCTTCAATAAACTAAATCTTGCAGGCTTTTCAACTTTACCGAATTTCCTCTGATAATTTAAGCCAAACAATTCTTCTTTAATCCCTTTTTCTTTCTGAATAAATTCTTCAATATCTAATGCTCTTAAATCTTTAGTCTTCATATTCTAAATCCTTAATGATTTTCACCTAAGCGCGAAACAAACTTTGTTCGCATCGGCATCTTAAATGCAACTAAACGAAAAATAATACGCGCGAATTCTTCTGGAATTCCACTCATCTCAAACAAAATTTTTCCCCGCTTTACTGGACAAACCCAATGATCCAAATCACCTTTTCCTTTTCCCTGTCTTGTTTCAGCAGGTTTTTTCGTAACAGGCTTTGCAGGAAAAACATTGATCCAAAATTTTCCAACACCCTTTAATTTACGCGCTGTAGTAACACGGGCGGTCTCAATATGATTTGATCGAATCAAGCCATTATCTAATGCCTTAAGACCATATTCACCAAAGGTCAAGCGGCTTCCCTTAGTCGCAATGCCACGATTTTTTCCTTTTTGTGCTTTTCTATATTTAACTTTTCTAGGCAATAACATTTATTAATTTCCTTAAATTATTTCTCACTGGCTTCCATGTCTTTTACTTCTTGGTCAACCTTTCGATCAAGAATAGCGTCACCATGATAAACCCAAGCCTTAATTCCAATAGTACCATAAGTTGTTTGCGCTTCAGCAAATCCATAATCAATATCAGCGCGAAATGTCTGTAAAGGCAACTTTCCCTGCTTATATGTTTCTCGTCTAGCCATTTCAGCCCCACCTAATCTTCCAGAACAAGAAATTTTAATACCTTGGGCGCCAGAGTTCATAGCCTGATCAATCGCTCTTTTCATTGCTCTTCTAAAAGCAATACGTTTTTCTAATTGTAAAGCAATGCTCTGAGCTACTAAATTTGGATCAATAGCCGGATTTTTGACTTCATGAATATCAATCGCTAATTCTTTAGAAGTGATTGTAGAAAGATCTTCTTTAAGTCTATCAATATCAGCACCTCTTCTTCCGATAATAACTCCTGGTCGAGCAGAAGAAATCTTAATTCTTAATTGCCCTCTTAAACGCTCTATATCAACCCCTGCAACAGCCGCATGCGCAAACTTCTTCTGAATATGCTTACGAATTTTATAATCTTCTGCTACGTTAGCAGCAAATTCTTTTTTATCGGCAAACCAACGACTTTTCCAGTCTTTGATGTATCCAATTCTTAAAATAATAGGGCTGACTTTTTGTCCCACAGATAACCTCTCTACTTTGTTTTTAAATCTAACTCAACTGTTAAATGAGTTGTTCGTTTTATAATTCCCGATGCGCGTCCGAAAGCTGATGCACGATACCTTCTCCATGAAGGACCTACATCTGCTGTAATCTTTGAAATAAAAAGCTGATCTGCATTAAGGCCTTTTTGCTTAGCATTGCTAACTGCAGAATAAAGAACCTTTCTGATGCGCTCTTTTGACCCCTTTGAAACCTGCTCTAAAATCACAAACGAAGTTTTTACGTCTTTGCCTCGAATCAAATCGATAACTTGACGAACCTTCGGTGGAGAAATTCTAATAAATCTACCTTTTGCCTGTACAATCATGAAACATTCCTTTTATGTTTTTGAATCTGCTTTCTTTGCTTTAACGCCGCCATGCTTTCTAAAAGTTCTCGTTGGAGCAAAGAAGCCAAGTTTATGCCCAACCATATTTTCTGTAATAAAAATCGGAACATGTTTTCTTCCGTCATGAATTGCTATTGTATAGCCGACAAAATCCGGAATAATTGTTGATTCTCTTGACCATGTTTTAATCGGCTGTCTCTGGCCGGATCTTTGCATTTTATCAATTTTTTTAAGCAAATGATCAGCAACAAATGGACCTTTTTTAATTGAACGTGGCATATCTTATCGCTTTCCCTTTTTTCTTCTTCTAACAATAAACTTATCAGAATATTTTTGTTTTTTTCGAGTTTTATATCCTTTGGTCGGCTTACCCCAAGGTGTTACAGGATGAGGGTTTCCTTGTGGAGCTTTTCCTTCTCCGCCTCCATGAGGATGATCAACTGGATTCATAGCAACACCTCGAACATGTCCTTTTCGTCCAAGCCAACGTGAACGTCCAGCCTTACCGATAGAAAGCGACTCATGTTCAACATTTCCAATCTGTCCGATTGTTGCACGACATTTTATTTTAATTTTACGAATTTCACTAGATGGAAGTCTAATTTGTGCTTCCTCGCCTTCCTTCGCCATAACTTGAGCAGATGTCCCAGCAGATCTAACAATTTTTCCTCCTCTGCCTGGCAAAAGTTCAATATTATGAATAGCTGTTCCTAAGGGAATCTTATCAATCGGCATACAATTCCCTGGCAAAATCTCAGCAGATTTCTCATACGTACTAATAACTTCTCTTCCAACCTTCAGCTCTAATGGAGCTATAATATAAGCACGTTGCTTATCTTCATATTCAATCAAGGCAATTCTTGCAGATCGATTCGGATCATATTCTATTGCAATGACCTTTGCAATATCATCAATCCGATTACGTTTAAAATCAATCAATCGATACATACGTTTATGACCACCAGAACGATAACGAGCTGTAATGCGTCCGTTGTTGTTTCGTCCCCCTGATTTTTTCAAAGGCTCAAGGAGAGACTTCTCTGGCTTAGACTTTGTGATTTCCTTAAAGTCAGAAATTGTCGTATGTCGCAATGGATTTGTTGTTGGACGAAATTTCTTAATTCCCATTATGTAACCTCAATCTTACTTCCCTCTCTAAGAGTGACAATAGCTTTTTTCCAATCTGGTGTTCGGCCTAATGCTTGCCGCACGCGTTTCTTTTTACCAGGAACAACAAGTGTGTTAACGTCCTGAACTTTCACCTTATAGATATCCTCTATGGCGTTGCGGACATCAATCTTTGTTGCAGAGCTATTAACCTCAAAAAGATACTTTCGGTCAGTCTCAAGAACAGTGCCTTTTTCTGTTCGAACTAATGTTTTAACAATATCATAACTATTAACCATTTATTAAACCTTATTTAATCCGCTTTAATAATTCTTCAAAAGCGTTTTTTGTAATCACTATCTTTTTATTTCTTAATATATCGTAGGCCGTAACGTCACATGGACGCATTATTTTAAAAGATGGAAGATTTCTAGATGCCTTAAATATTTTATCATCGGCTGAATTAACAAGTGCCAAAACCTTACCCTCTAATTTTAAATTCTTTAAAATCTTTGCAAATTCTTTTGTTTTAATTGAATCAACTACTAAATCATTAATACATAAAAGATCATTTTCTTTATATTTAGAATTTAAACTTGCCCGAATGGCAGAATTTCGCATCTTTTTAGGCAATGTATAGCTAAAATCTCTTGGGTGCGGTCCAAAAGTAGTTCCGCCGCCTTTCCATAAAGGAGAACGTCTTGATCCTGCTCGCGCCTGACCAGTTCCTTTTTGACGATATGGCTTTCTTCCTCCACCAGACACATCTGCACGCTCTTTTGTCGACGCAGTTCCTTGGCGCTTGTTGGCTTGATACATTACAACAGCCTGATACAAAATAGTCTTATTAACTCTCCCTCCAAAAATAGCTTCTGGGAGATCAAATTCTTCTACTTTTTTACCTTTTATATCATGAATCGTACAAGATAACATTTTACTTTTTACCCTTTGCTTTAGCCTTACTTTGTTTCATCGGATTACGCTTCACAGAGTGTGATGCCTTTTTCTCATCTAAAGAACGAAATGCTCTCTTAAAAGATTTGTTAATTGTAATATAGCTTCGTGAATGGCCAGGAACAGATCCCTTGATCATAACAAGATTATTTTCAACATCAACATCCATAACACGGAGCCCCTGAACAGTAGCTCTTTTTGCTCCCATATGGCCAGGCATATGACGGCCTTTTATTGTCCGAGAAGGATCTGCGCTTGAGCCAATAGACCCAACACGTCTATGATGCATTGACCCATGTCCTCCAGGGCCTCCAGACCAATGCCATCTTTTCATTCCCCCTTGAAAACCTTTACCAATTGAAATTCCGGCAACATCAACAAAATCTCCGGGTTTAAATAAATCAGCCTTAATTTCTTGACCAATTTTATAGTCAGCGACACTTTGAGCATCAAATTCTTTAATAACTTTTATCGGACTAATCCCATTCTTTTTCAAAAAGCCTAATTGCGCCTTATTAAGACGAGATTCTTTAGTCTTCTCAAAGCCGAGTTTAACCTTTGTTGGAGAATCCATCAGCTCTAGGACAAAGCAAGGCCCAGCTTCAACAACAGTAATGGGAATAACATTCCCTTCTTTATCAAAGATTTGAGTCATGCCTATTTTTTTTCCTAACAACCCGCGAACCATTCAAACACCTCTATTGTTTAATCTCGACATCTACGCCTGCCGGCAAATTTAATTTTCGCAACGCTTCAACTGTCTTAGCTGTCGGATCTACAAGATCAATAAGTCTTTTATGCGTTGCTAACCTAAACTGCTCTCGAGACTTTTTATCAATAACCGGAGATCGAAGAACCGTATAAAGTTCTTTTTTTGTTGGCAGCGGAATAGGTCCGGAAATCTTCGCACCGGTGCGTTTCGCTGTTTCAATAATCTCTTCAGTTGATTGATCAATCAATCGATGATCATAGGCCTTAAGTTTTATTCTTATTTTTTGCATATTTTTATATGTTTCTCGTATACTATTCGTTATTGAATAATCTCAGAAATAACACCGGCACCTACGGTTCGTCCGCCTTCACGAATAGCAAAACGAAGCTCTTTTTCCATAGCAACAGGTGTAATCAATTCGATTACTAACTCAACATTATCACCTGGCATCGCCATTTCTACACCTTCTGGCAATTGGGCTGTTCCAGTAACGTCTGTTGTTCGAAAATAAAATTGTGGACGATATCCTTTAAAGAATGGTGTATGGCGTCCGCCTTCTTCCTTTGTTAAAACATATACACTAGCCTTAAACTTTGTATGCGGCGCAATAGATCCTGGCTTAGCCAAAACCATTCCACGCTCAATTGAAGTTTTATCTACTCCACGAAGAAGGAGACCAACGTTATCACCTGCTTGACCTTGGTCTAATTCTTTTCTAAACATTTCAACACCAGTAACAACAGTTTTTCCCACTTCAGGACGAAGACCAACAATATCAACTTCTTCTCCAACTTTTACAACACCTCTTTCAATGCGTCCTGTAGCAACTGTTCCACGACCAGAAATAGAAAAAACATCTTCGACAGCCATAGAAAATGGCTTATCTAAATCTCTTTCCGGTTCAGGAATATATTCATCAACCGCTTTCATTAAATCTAAAATCGGTTTAATTTTTTCAGCATCATCTGGATTATTTAATGAATCTAAAGCGCTTCCCATAATAATCGGCGTTTTGTCTCCATCATACTTATACTTTGATAAAAGTTCGCGAAGTTCAAGTTCAACAAGCTCAAGAAGCTCCTTATCTTCAACTTGATCACATTTGTTTAGAAAAACAACAAGCTGAGGAACATTAACCTGACGAGCTAAAAGAATATGCTCTCTTGTTTGAGGCATAGCTCCATCAGCAGCGGAAACAACAAGAATAGCTCCGTCCATCTGAGCTGCACCAGTAATCATATTTTTGATATAGTCAGCATGTCCCGGACAATCAATATGAGCATAATGTCGTTTTTCTGTTTA
>JAOZRJ010000090.1 GCA_029931885.1 Candidatus Omnitrophota bacterium
AGGGCATAAGTTTGCAGATCAAACAACTCTTGACATTAGTGGGATTCAAAAGGTTTTGCCGCATCGGTATCCTTTTCTTTTTGTTGATAGAGTACTTGAGTTGGATCCAGGCAAGCGTGCGGTAGCTATAAAAAATGTTACTGCAGATGAAAATTTTTTTCAGGGTCATTTTCCGGGAAAACCTGTTATGCCGGGAGTTTTGATGGTTGAGGCTATGGCTCAAGTTGGAGGAATTGCTGTTTTAACAGATCCTCAGAACAAAGATAAAGTAGCTCTTTTTATGGCTATTGATAAAGTGAAATTTCGAAGAGTTGTTGAGCCTGGAGATCAACTTGTTTTTGAGGTTGATATACTTCTTTGTAGATCTCGCATTGCAAAAGTAAAAGGTATCGCAAGAGTCGATGATAAAGTTGTTGTTGAGGCAGAGTTGACTTTTTCTTTTACTGATATTTCTTATTTGGAAAATTAAATATGAATATACATAATACAGCTATTATTCATCCAAAAGCAAAGATTTCCGACACAGCATCTATAGGTGCATATTCCGTTATAAGGGAAGGTGTTACGCTTTTAGATGATGTTAAGATAGGAAGCTTTTGCGTTGTCGAGGGTAATACAACAATCGGAAAGAATTGTGAATTGTTTTCAGGTGCTGTTATAGGTAGTATTCCGCAAGACCGAAAATATAAAATAGAAGAGAAGACTTTCTTGGAAATTGGAGAAAATAATATTTTCCGAGAATATATTACGGTTAATCCAGGTACGGGAATAGATGGTAAAACCGTAATTGGAGACAATAATCTTTTTATGGCGTATTCTCATGTGGCGCATGATTGTGTTATTGGAAATGATTGTACGTTGGCTAATTCTGGAACATTAGCTGGGCACGTGACCCTGGAAGATCATGTTGTAATCGGAGGCCTCTCGGCCGTTCATCAATTTGTACGCTTGGGTAAGCTTTCTATTGTGGGAGGATGCTCAAAGGTCGTTCAGGATATTCCTCCATTTTCAATATGTGATGGCCATCCGTCACGAGTTTATGGATTAAATTCCGTTGGCCTGAAACGTGCAAAGTTTTCTTTTGAACAAGTAAGTATATTGAAGAAGGCATTTAAGATATTATTTTTTTCAGATATTATTAAAGCTCATGCAATTGAAGAAATTGAGAAGCAACTTTCTTCTTGTGATGAATTGGATCATTTAATCCATTTTGTTAAAACATCTGAAAGAGGATTGTGTAGCTGATGGAACTAGAAAACAGAAAAGTTTTGGGGCTTATTGCGGGAAACGGAAAGTTTCCCTTTCTTTTTGCACGGGAAGCTCGACGAAAGAATTATTTTGTTGTTGCGGTAGCCATCAAAGGTGACACATCCTGTTTTTTGAAAATGTTTGTTGATAAAGTTGCATGGATTGGTCCTGGTGAGATAAAGAAACTTTTTGATTTTTTTCAAAAAGAAAAAGTTCGTGATGTTGTTATGGCTGGGCAGGTAAGCCCTAAGAATCTTTTTGATGAGAACCTTGGGATTGACAGTGAATTTGAGAAAATTTTTGAAGCATTAATTGATCGAAAGGCGGATACAATATTTTCTGCTATAGCGGATAGTATGGAGCAAAAACAAATGACGCTCTTAGATTCAACTTTGCTCTTAAAAGATTATATGGCTCCTAAAGGTACTCTTACTAAACGCGGCCCAACAGAAAAAGAATTAGCTGATATTGAATTTGGTCGTATTATTGCAAAGCAAATGGGAGAAATTGATGTAGGGCAGACAGTTGTTGTTAAAGAAAAAGCAATTGTGGCTATTGAAGCAATGGAGGGGACAGATTGTACAATTTTAAGAGGTGGAAAAATTGCGCAAAATGAGGCTGTTGTTATAAAGATGAGTAAGCCCAATCAAGATTTGCGCTTTGATGTTCCTGTTGTTGGCTCAAAAACTATTAAAACAATGATTAAAGCGCATGCTTCGTGTTTAGCTATTGAAGCTAACAAAACTCTTGTTATAGATGAAGAAGCTTGTGTTCGATTAGCAAATAAACATGCTATATGTATTGTTTGCGCTTAAGATAGGATTTTAAAGAATATCATTATGAAAAATACAAGTGTTAAAATTTGTTCGGGTTGTCCATTTTGTCGCTATACAAGAGATGCTAAGACACCTAACTTATGGTATAAGATTTGCCGTTTTATGCAGAGACATTGTAGTTGCTGTAAAGCCGCTAACGTCCTTCTAAAGAAAAATTTTCAAGAAAGTCGCAATTTTAAAGGTTAATAATTATTTATGCATCTTCAAAGTTCTCCGTCTATAGATGAGGAAATTAAAAGAAAGAAAGAGTATCACTTTCTAATTGTTGTCTTATTCCTTTGTATTCTAGTTGGTTTCGGGCATTATTTCTTTTTTACGGCACAAGGATCTAAAACAGCAGCAAGATTAATTCTAAAAACCTATGCCGGATGCAGGGAAGTTTTTATAGGTGGCGCCAAGGGAACATTAATTAATGGGTTGTATCTCGAAGATCTTGAGCTTAAAGGACTGAAATTTCTTCCGCAGGGAAGCTTTATTAAGGTTCAGAAAATAACGCTTTCATTACATTCTCTTACAGCTAAAGGATTTGCTGTTGATATTTTTAATGGCCGATTATGGATGGGAGGAGAAGATCCTGTGTTATTTTATGGATCGTACAAGGATGGAGATGTTGATTTATCTATTTATACAAAAAGGGTTGATGTTGATGACGTATTACAATTTTTTGATTCAAAAGAGATTGCGCGTGATTTAACCGGAACGGTCACAGATTTTGATGCGACGGTAAAAGGTTCTTTTTTGGAGCCTGTAGCTGTCGGAGATTTTTTACTGCAATCGTTACAATATAAAGACTTTTCTATGACAAATTCGCATGGGGCTTTTGATCTAAAACTGAAGAAGATTCATTTTGATACAAAGATTTTTGGAGGAGTTAGCCTTCAGAACGGAAAATTAGTTGGTCTTAAAACAGCTATAGTTAACCTTTTGCCCAGTAAGATTATTTTTAATGGTTCTTTGACGAGCCCCACTCTTAATGCGCAAGCAGTATCATCTGTAGGAAAAATTAAAATTATGATTAATATTAGAGGAGCCGTAGACTCTCCTGATTTAGAATTGACTTCAGAGCCTTCAGTTGCGCAGCAACGACTTTTATTGATGCTTGCAACCGGAAGGAGTTGGTCAAGCTTGGATACGCTTGGAACTCAGGAAACAATTTCTCCTGAGCTTGCAGGAGATTTCTTGGATTATTTCTTATTTTCTGGAAAAGAATCAGAAATTGCTGATCACTTTGGAATTAAAAACTTTTCTTTAAAATATGATGATACAACTAAAGGAATTCGAATTACAAAAGATTTAGATTCAAGGACTGAGGCAAGTTATTCGATTGATCAAAATACCGATCAAGATGGAAAATCCAGTACAACACAAACAATAGGCCAAGAATATAAGCTCACGGATCGTGTATCCGTAGGAGCACAAAAGCAATTTTCACAAACAGATGCTAAGAGTGATTCTAAGAAAGATCAAGAAGGTAGTAAGGTTATTTTAAAATATAAAAAGAGTTTTTAGTTTTAGTTTTTTCTTGATTTAACAAGTTAAACAGGAGGTAGCTATTATGGTTCCGATGTGTTCTAGCGCGATTTTTATTATTTTTTATGTGATTATTGCTGGCTTTTTCTTATTGTGGCCTGTTTTGATTTGGTCGCATCTTCGTGAGCAAACGAAGTATTTGTCAGAAATCAAAGATATTTTAAGTCAGCAAAATAGTAAGGCCTAAATCTCATTGACATTGAGAATGATGTATGGTTTAATCAGTAAATCAAAGAACCGGGGAGTGCGCGTAACGCTCTGAGAACGCTGTGATGTAGACAGAAAACCCGTCGACCTCTTAAAATAATTGAGGTTTTACCTGATCTGGATAATGCCAGCGTAGGGAGTAAAGTTTAAGAATATAACCACTCCAAGCCTGGAGTGGTTTTTTTATTGAAAGTAAACTTATGAAAAAGATTAAAGATTATAGTTTGTATTTGGTTACAGGGGAAAAATACAATCAAACAAAAACAACATTAGAAATTGTAAATGATGCAATCTTGGGTGGCGTAAATATTGTGCAAATGCGTGAAAAAGAAAAAACACAACAAGAATTAATTGATCTTGGGCGTGATTTATCTTTGCTTTGCCAGAAGAGTGATGTTATTTTTATTGTTAATGATGATCCGATTTTGGCTAAGCAAGTTGATGCAGATGGCGTTCATTTAGGGCAACAAGATATCATGAAATATTCTATAGATAAAACACGTTCAATTCTAGGAAAAGAAAAACTAATAGGTATTTCAACACATTCTTTAGAACAATTTGAAAAGGCGAATCAAAGTGATTGTGATTATTTGGCATTTGGCCCGATATTTTCAACAAAAACAAAAGATTATTTTATCGGAACAGATGACATTGCGGCTATTATGAGAATTACGAAGAAACCAGTTATTTTTATTGGCGGAATTAATTTGGAGAATGCTGATAGCGTTTTGGAAAAGGGTGCAAAGAATCTCGCTGTTATTCGCTCTATCGTCGGGGCAGATGATATTATTACGAGCACAAGTGTCTTAAAGCAAAGAATTGAATATCAAAGGGATAAAAATGGAAATACGAATTAACGGAAAGAGTGAAAGTTTAAATGCGCCAAAAAGCCTTTTAGCTTTAGTACAAGAAAAAGGATTTAAGGAAGATAGAATTGTTGTTGAACATAATATGGTTATTATTCCAAAAGACAAGTGGTCAACAGTCAAGGTAGATGCAAAAGATATTATTGAAATTGTTAGTTTTGTTGGGGGAGGATAATTATGGAAGATTTTTTAGTTATCGCAGGGCAAAAGCTTCAGAGCCGATTATTTATCGGGACGGGAAAGTTTCCAAATAAAGCAATTATTAAACAGGTTTTGGAGGTTTCTCAGGCTTCGGTTGTAACAGTTGCCTTGAGGCGAGTTGATCAAGAGTCTAGTGATGAAAATATTTTAGATTATATTCCAAAGAATTGTATTTTGATGCCGAACACATCCGGAGCACGAAATGCCGAGGAAGCAGTACGTATTGCAAAATTAGCGAGAGCGAGCGGTTGTGGTGATTGGATTAAGATTGAAGTTATTGCTGATAATAAATATTTATTGCCTGACAATATCGAAACCTTAAAAGCAACAGAAATTCTTAGCGCGGAAGGCTTTATTGTCTTGCCTTACATGAGTCCGGATTTGATGATTGCCAAAAAGCTTGTTAGTTCCGGTGCAGCTGCGGTCATGCCGTTAGGCGCACCAATCGGAAGTAATCGTGGATTTAAAACAGAAGAAATTGTTCGCATTATGGTTAATGAACTTTCTGTTCCTGTGATTGTTGATGCTGGCATCGGCAGTCCGTCCGAGGCTGCACGTTGCATGGAAATAGGGTGCGCAGCTGTTTTAGTAAATACTGCCGTTGCCATTGCAAAAGATCCTGTAGCTATGGCAAAATCTTTTCGTTTGGCTACAGATGCAGGACGGTTAGCTTATTGTTCAGGACTTGGGTCTACAACAAGTAAAGCCAGCGCATCGTCACCATTAACAGGTTTTTTAAGAGAAGATAAAGAGAATTAGAAAATGAGTTTTTATGAAATTTATAAAGAATATGAACATTTTGATATAGAGAAATCTTTTGATCAAGTAAAAGAAGATGATTTTCAAAGTGTTTTACAGTCGGAAAATTTATCTTATCATGACTTCTTAATGCTTTTATCTCCTAAGGCGGAAAATTTTTTAGAAGAAATGGCGCAGCGCGCAGAAGCTATAACGCGGCAATATTTTGGTAAAACCATTCAGCTGTATACTCCGATTTATTTATCGAATTATTGTGACAATAACTGTACGTATTGTGGATTTAATAGAAGCAATGATATTAAGCGAACAAAAATAACCTTAAGAGAACTAGAACAAGAAGCACGATTTATTGCACAAACAGGATTGCGTCATGTTCTTATTTTAACCGGGAGCTCAAGGTCTAAAAGCCCAGTATCTTATATTAAAGAATGCGTGAAAATCCTTAAAAAATATTTTACGTCAATTTCTATTGAGATTTATGCGTTAACCTCGGATGAATATGAAGATCTTATAAAAGAAGGCGTTGACGGCCTTACAATTTATCAAGAAGCTTATGACCGAGAAGTGTATGACAGCGTGCACCTTTCGGGTCCAAAATCTGATTACTTGTTTCGCCTAGGTGCACCTGAAAGAGCAGCTAAAAAAAAGATGCGCGCAATTAATATCGGTGCATTATTAGGGCTAACAGATTGGCACAGGGAAGTCTTTCTTCTTGGGCTTCATGCACAATATTTACAAGAAACATTTTTTGATGCAGATATAAGTGTTTCGCTTCCGCGATTAAGGCCAGCAAGCGCTGCATTTCAAACACCTTGTATTGTAGATGACAGAAGTATTGTTCAATCTATTTTAGCGCTGAGATTATTTTTGCCAAGACTTGGAATTACATTGTCGACGAGAGAAAGTGCAGACCTTCGTGAGAATTTACTTCCGCTGGGTATAACACGAATGTCTGCTGGATCAACAACAGAAGTCGGGGGACATACCTTGAAGGCTGCAAATGATTGTCGGGTGTCGCAATTTGAGATAGCTGATACGCGCAATGTTTCTCAAATGAGAGATTTACAAGGAA
>JAOZRJ010000275.1 GCA_029931885.1 Candidatus Omnitrophota bacterium
ACATTGCCTTAGCAGCAGCTAAGTGATGACTCACAGGACAAATCCCGCAAAGTCTCTGAACTAAAACAGGAACTTCCCAATAAGGCCTGCCGACTATAAATCTTTCAAAGCCGCGGAATTCAACAATATGAAGTCGTGCCTGCTTAACTTTATTTTGCTCATCAAGCAACAGAGATACTTTTCCATGTCCCTCGACACGGGTTACAGGTTCTATGGTTATTCGTTTTAAATTATTATCACTCACGTCTTTTCTCCCGATTTGATTAATCGTATTTAATTAATTCATATGGTAAAGCTAATGGCTTATTATTCAAAAGTGCAACTAAAGCTTCCCAAAGCGTATCTGCCGATGGCGGACAGCCAGGAAGATGATAATCCATCTTCACAATATCCTGACACGGGTACACTTTATCTAAACATAATGGAATTTCTTTATCGCTAGGAATCTTTCCTGAAGGATTATACACGGTCGGACCGTTTAAATATGCTTCATCAAGACATTCTTTAAGCGGAATAGTATTACGCATAGCCGGTAGCCCTCCATTAATAGCACAATCTCCAACCGAAATCAAAATATCGCAATTTTTACGAAAATATTGAAGTACATGCACATTTTCTTCATTAGCACATCCACCTTCAATTAAACCAACCAAGCATTGTCCCGTAAATTTTTTAATATCATCAATTGGTGACTTATCGAAATCAACAAGCTCTACAAGCTTCAAGATACGATCATCAATATCCAAAAGCGACATATGACATCCGAAACATCCAGCTAAAGAAGTTGTTGCAATTTTTGGTTTTCCCATCTTTTTATTCCTCTATTATTAAACTATTACTATTTTTTTTGAGCTTCTATTTCTGATCCAATAGGTTTTTGATCATAGCGACGCTCTCCTACAGGAACAATAAATCCAATTCTTTTCTTGATAATAGCTCCAACAGGACAAACATCAGCAGCTTTATCTGTAACGCTCATGTTCGTATCACCAAGATTGGCATCGGCATTAACCGCAATTCTTTTATTTGCTCCGCGCCCAACGAACTCAAAAACAGTTTTTCCATCAACATCACGTGACGCCTGAACACAACGTCCACACAAAATACATCGATTGCGATCAATAAAAATATCCGGATGTGATCCATCAACATCTTTTTTAGGAAACAAAAAAGGATATTTAGGGGCACAAATACTTAATCGATAAGCCTCAGCTTGTAAATCGCAATCTCCACTTTTCTCGCAAAACATACAGAAATGATTGCCTTCAACAAAAAGCATATCAATCAAATCTCGGCGCAATCCTTCAAGCTCCTCTGTCTTATTTTCAACTTCCGCCCCATCAACAGCAGGTTCAGTACATGCGGTTTGGCATCGCCCGTTTACTTTAACCGTACATACGCGGCAGCTTCCGTGAGGAGTTAAATCTTTCATATAGCAAAGACGTGGAATGTAAATACCAGCTTCATCAGCCGCTTGCATAATAGTTTGGCCTACTTTTGCCTTAACTTCGACTCCATCAATCTTGAAATTAATTATTTTTTCGCTCATAGCAAATCCTTTTTATGTTAATCTTTAAAAATAACAGATGATCTTTGTGCAATTTCCTCTGCACCTTTAATAGCAGCTTTGATATCAAAAGAAGGCTGCATACCATCTTCTGAAGGCTTAACAATAGCATCATAAATTGAACTAAAATTCTTTAGCGTTGTCAAAATAGGATTCGGGGAAGTCTGACCAAGGCCGCATCGACTTGTTTTCTTGATACTTTCTCCTAAATCTTGTAAATACTTTAAATCTGTCGGCTCGCCTTTGCCTGCTATAATCTTCG
>JAOZRJ010000091.1 GCA_029931885.1 Candidatus Omnitrophota bacterium
GCTCTGAAAAAGGAATTGTTGTTTTTAATACTCCTGGAGCAAACGCTAATGCAGTTAAAGAGCTTGTTGTTGCGAGTTTATTTCTCATATCTCGTGATATATCTCAAGGGATTAATTTTACGCAATCATTAAAAGGGAAGAATGCGGAAGTTCCAGCTTTAGTTGAAGAAAATAAAAAGAATTTTGCAGGGCAAGAGATTGCAGGAAAAACACTCGGAGTTGTTGGGCTTGGCAAAATCGGGGTAATGGTTGCTAATAGCGCTTTGGATTTAGGAATGAATGTCATAGGGTATGATCCGTTTATTTCTGTTGAATCTGCATGGGGATTATCAAGAGAAGTTAAGCGTGCCGACGGTATAGATGGGCTTATCGCTAACAGTGATTATATTTCTTTGCATGCACCGCTGACAGATGAAACACGTGGCATGATAAATATAGAAAAATTTTCGCGTATGAAAAAAGGCGTACGTATTTTGAATTTTTCACGAGGAGGACTTGTTAACAATGATGATTTGCGTGATGCTATTAAAAAAGGAATAGTTGTTCGTTATGTAACAGATTTTCCTGATGATGAACTTTTGAATATGGAAAATGTAATTGCAATTCCTCATCTTGGAGCATCAACTGAAGAAGCAGAAGGGAATTGTGCTGCGATGATAGCACAGCAATTACGCGATTTTGTTGAGATTGGAAAGATTAAGAATTCTGTGAATTACCCGAATTGTAAACTTGAGAGAAGTTCTAATTTTCGTTTGGTCATCATGAATAAAAATATTCCAAACATGGTGGGACAGATTTCATCAATTTTAGCAAAAGCTAATATTAACATTGAAGAAATGTTAAATAAAAGCAAAGGCGATTATGCCTGCAATATTATTGATACATCCGATGAGCTTACAGAAAAAATAGTTAAGGCGCTTTATGGTATCAAAGGCGTTGTGAAGGTCAGAGCACTAAATTTAAAGAAGTAATATTCTTTAAGGTTAGATATTTATAATCCCAGTTCTTTTAAAAAAGGGCTGGGATTTGTATTTTGGAGAGGAAAAGAAAAATTTCTTGACATTGATTAAAGAAATGTTAGACTTGTCTAAGAGTTTAAGAGGAGTCTAAGAGAGGGGACAGATATGGAAAGTAGTGTAAATAAGCTTAGCTCACCGATGGAAGATTATCTCGAGACTATTTATTCTCTGACGCGTAAAAATGGAGTGGCGAGGGTTGGAGAGATAGCCAGTAAATTAAAAGTCAGAAGTTCAAGTGTAAATTCTGCATTGAAACTTTTATCTGATAAGGGTCTTGTAATTCATCAAAAATATGGTTATGCACGGCTTACAAAGCAGGGTGAACGTATCGCTTCTGAGGTTCAAGAAAAACATGATATTTTGTTTAGATTTTTGACGGAGTGCTTAATGCTTGATAAGTCTGTTGCACAAGAAGAAGCTTGCTGTATAGAGCATGCTATTAGCCAACAAACTTTCTTACGCTTTACAAAGTTTTTTGAATTTATCGAGAAGGATTTTGTTGGCGAGCGTCCACAATTACTAAAGAAATTCGCTGTATATCTTGGAGTAAATAAGAAAATAGGAAATAAAAAGAATATAAAATAATTTAAAGTGGAAAATTTATGAAAAGATTGACAGATATAAAAACAAAAAGTATTTTAACGATATTATCTATTGAAGGTGGGGCTGGTGCTAAAAAAAGGCTTGCAGAGATGGGATTATTTTCTGGAGAGAAGATAAGCCTTTTAAACAATCCTGGTCAGGGCCCTGTAAAAGTTTCTGTAAAGGGGACAAAGTTAGCCTTGGGCCAGGGGTTAGCTAGAAAAATTTTAGTGAAAGAAGGGTTTATGATAAAGAACGAAAAAAATATTACAGTTGCGTTTGCTGGAAATCCTAATTCTGGTAAATCTACTATATTTAATAATTTAACTGGATCTCGTCAAAATGTTGGTAATTATCCAGGAGTTACTGTTGAAAAGAAGGAGGGGGTAGTAAGCTATAAAGGTTATTCGTTGAATTTAGTTGATTTGCCTGGAACTTATAGTTTGTCTGCGCATTCAGAAGATGAACTTGTGGCTCGTGATTTTATCGTTAATGACAAGCCGGATGTTGTTGTGCATATTGTAGATGCTTCAAATTTAGAAAGAAATTTATATCTTTATACACAGCTTTCCGAGTTGAATGTTCCTCTCGTTTTGGCCATGAATATGAGTGATGAAGTTGAAGCGAAAGGGCAAAGCATTGATTATGAAGAGCTATCTAAGCTTTTAGGGAAACCAATTGTGCCTACGGTTGGAAATAAAAATAAAGGTTTAGATGAGTTGATGAGCACAATTATTAAGCTTTATGAAGGACAGCTGAAAACAGAAGTTGTTAAAATTGATTATGGACAAGAGATTAATGAGCAAATAGAGCCATTAAAAGAAATGTTATCAAAGGATGAGGGTTTGTTGGACATACTTCCTTCTCAATGGCTTGCGGTGAAATTATTGGAAAATGATTCATTAACTTCTGCGTTGATTGAAAAAAGTCCAATGGGCTCTAAAATCCTTGCTCAAGTAAAAAAAGGGCAGGCGCATCTTAAAAAGCATTTTTCGGAAGATCCTGAGATTCTGATTGCAGATAGACGCTATGGTTTTATTAGTGGTGCATGCACGCAGGCTATGCGATTTAGCGTAGAAGAAAGACATGATTTTTCGGATAAGATTGATATGGTTGTTTTAAATAAAATGTTTGGACTTCCGATTTTTGCTGCTGTTATGTTTGTAATCTTTAAATTTACGTTTACTTTTTCTCAGCCGGTAGCCAAGTTATTTGAAGTGATTTTTGAATGGCTGGGTGGGGTTGTTTCGTCCTTAATTCCGCAAGGCTTGATTCAGTCTTTTGTTGTAGACGGGATTATCGGTGGCGTTGGAGGGGTTTTAGGCTTTTTCCCATTAGTTCTTTTTATGTTTTTTGCTATTGCATTTTTTGAAGATTCCGGGTATATGGCCAGAGCTGCTTTTGTTATGGATAAACTGATGAGTAAATTTGGACTTCATGGAAAGTCATTTTTGCCTATGATGATATCGACAAACGGGTGTGCTGTGCCAGGTATTATGGCGACCAGAATTTTAGATAATAAAAAAGACAGATTGATAACTATGATGGTAACCCCTTTTATGGTTTGTGGAGCGAAGCTGCCGATTTTTGCATTATTTATCGGAGCCTTTTTTCCAGCAGATCAAGGGGCAAATATTATGTTTTTGATGTATGTTTTGAGCATTATCATTGCACTTGTTTCGGCATGGATATTAAAAAGATTTGTATTTAAAGGAGAAACCACGCATTTTGTTATGGAGCTTCCGCCGTATCGTATTCCTCCTATTAATGGATTGCTTTTAAAAATGTGGGAACGCGGCTGGCTTTATGTTAGAAAGGCTGGAACGATTATTCTTTTGATATCAATTGTTGTTTGGGCTGGATTTACTTTTCCAGAAGCAACTATCGAAAAGGGAAGCAATAAAGAAGTTGTAGCTTCCATGCAGATGGAGCAAAGTTTTGCTGGAAGACTCGGAAAGGTAATGGAACCTGCTGTCAAGCCTTTAGGAATGGATTGGCGAGGGGCTGTCGCCTTGCTCTCTGGTGTGGCGGCTAAAGAAGTTGTTGTGAGCACTCTTGGTACAATTTATAGCCTCGGCGATGTTGATGTACAAGAAACAGATTCCCTTAAAGAGGCTTTGCAAAAAGATCCAACTATGAATCCGTTAAAGGCTATGGCGTTTTTAATATTTTGTTTAATTTATCTGCCGTGTGTTGCAACTATGGCTGTTTTTTATCAGGAGTCGAGAAGTTCAAAATGGACAGGATTACTGATTTTATGGACTACTGTTATGGCATGGGGTGCATCATTTATTGTGTACCAGGCGGGGATGCTTTTAGGATGGGGGATATCATAATGGAAAGAATTTTAATCCTCGCGGTAGTATTCGGCGCAGTTATATTTTTGATTCGTCATGTAGGGAGAGTTTTTAAGGGGGATAATCCTTGTAGTGGGTGTGGAAAGAGTTGTTCGACAAGAGAGGAACTAAAATGAAGATAGGACTAGTTATCTCAAGTAATGACGTAGAGACTTGTTGGAATGCTTTAAGATATGGGAATTATTGTTTGTCGCAACAAGATGAAGTTAAGGTGTTTTTTATGGGAAAAGGCGTCGAGTATCAGAAGATTAGTACAGAAAAATTTAATACAATCAAACAAGCTGAAGAATTGATGCAATCTGGCGGAGAAATATATGCCTGTGGAGGTTGTATTAAATCAAGAGATCAAAAAGAATCCGAAATGTGTCCTATTTCTACTATGAAGGATATGTATGAGATTGTAAAGACGAGTGATAAGGTTGTGACGTTCTAATACTTAAGTTGGTGTTATTAACAGCGGATTATAAAAATGATTCTTCACCTAGCAAAAGAAAAAGTTGAAAGCCGCCTTAAAAAAGAAAATTTGTTTCAGAAAAAGATACTTATAAAGGCAAAAGTTCTTTCTGCGCAAGAGGCTATCGGGAATCCTGAGCGCGATGATTTTCCCTTGCTGAAAGGTCGCGAGAGAATTGTTGAGGCGAATTACGAGGGACATCTAGGGCATGCCTTTACAGATATGCATGGAGGTTTCGAAGGTCAGATATCTGAATTATTCCAAATGCCTCTTGATAACAATTATCGAAGGGCTTTGTTGGTGGGAGCAATTAATGCTTTGTCACATTATTGGGGAATGGTCGACGATACAGTTCATTGTAAGGACACGCAACCTGAAGAATGCGCGAGAAAGTGTGTTGAATTTATTAAACAAGGATACCCAAATATAAAAAGAATTACTTTTGTAGGTTATCAGCCTGCTTTAGTAGAAAATTTTTCCAAAGATTTTTCTTTAAAAATATTAGACTTAGATGCACAAAATGTTGGGCAGAAAAAATACGGCGTTACTGTTTTAGACGGGGAGAAAGATATGAAGGAATCTATTTCTTGGGCAGAGATTGTCCTGGCTACAGGTTCGACAGTGGTAAATGGAACAATAGATAGGATTTTAAGCTTTGCTAAGCCTGAGAAGAAAGTAATTTTTTATGGCGTCACCATTGCCGGCGTTGCCAAATGGATTGATCTAAAAAGAATGTGTTTTTTGAAATAATAAAAGGAATGTTTTGGAATATCTCATAATTACAATTAGCGTATTTATTGTTGCTTTGGTTTTTTCAATGTTTGGAATGGGAGGCGGTTTAATTTACATGCCGTTGTTTCTTTTGTTCGTTAAGAATTATCAGTTTGCTTCTTTTTTAAGTTTTTTTTGTATTTTTGTTACTGCCTTTGCCGCGATGAATGTTTATCGCAAAGAAAAACTTATTGATTGGGCTCTTGTTAAGTTTTTGGGTATTCCATTAGTTGTTATGACTTTTTTAACAGGATTTGTTGTTAGGTCAGTTCCATTTATGGCGATTAAAATGTTTTTGGGAGTTACGCTTGCGTTAGCGGGAATTTTAATGATTTTAAGCAAAAATAATATTTTGAGCAGTGAGCTGTCAGTAAAAAAGTATCGTTTTGCTCCGGTTTTTTTGTCACCAATAACCTTATTAATAGGAGGATTAGCGGGAATGTCTGGCGTGGCTGGTGGTGTTTTTGAAATACCTCTTATGACGACAGTGTTGCGTGTGCCGGCACATACTGCTGTGGCAACTTCATCAGTTATTGTTTTTCTTGCTGCTGCTTCGGGTTTTATTGGAAGGATTATAGGTAATTCTCAAAATATTGGTATTCGTTTTGATTTGTTTTTATGTGTTTTAGTATGCGCTTTTTTAGGTGGAAGAATTGGGCCAAAGATTTCATTAAACATTTCTAAGCAAGTGTTTAAAAGATTTTGTGGAGTTTTTGTTTTTGTAATAGGCGCCTATTATATTATTGAAGTTTTTAAATAGAAAAGGAAACAAATGAGGACATATTTAAAATGTATACCGTGCTTTTTAACTCAGGCTCTTGAAATGTCTAAGCTAGTCACGGATGATGAGGTTATGCATAAAAAAATTATTGATGAAGTGGCTAAGATTATTCCTGATTTTTCTTTAGGATCAACGCCGCCGGAAATGGCTCGGATTATTCAGAGGATAATGGAAGGGCAAATGGGTAAAAAAGATTTTTATAAAAGAATTAAAGAAAAAAGTAATAGTATGGCGTTGTCGTTATATCCAAAGCTAAAACAAAAAGTTCAAGAATCTGAAAATAAATTATTAACGGCAGTAGAAATTGCTATTGCTGGAAATGTTATTGATTATGCGGCTAAGAATACTTTAAATATAGAAAAGGAAATTGAAAATATTTTTAGTGAAGAGTTTTCGAAAACAGGAAAAACTATATTTGATTATAAGGAATTTCAGAACGCATTGAGCAATGCAAAACAAATTCTTTATCTTGCAGATAATGCCGGGGAGGTAGTCTTTGACAGAGTGTTAATCGAAGAAATTCCAAAAGAAAAAGAAATAATTTATGCTGTAAGAGATAAACCCGTAATCAATGACGCGCTTGAAGAAGATGCTAGGATTTGTGGAATTGATAAGAGGGCGCGTATTGTTTCGAGCGGAGTTGATGCGCCGGGAACTATTCTTAAGTATTGTAGCAAGGAGTTTATCGAGATGTTTTTAAAGGCT
>JAOZRJ010000276.1 GCA_029931885.1 Candidatus Omnitrophota bacterium
TTTTTAAAGATGTAATTGAGAAAGAAGCTCAAGTTTTTAGAATGAAATTAATTGGGAGGATGACGAGGGATGTGTTTTATTTAATATTGTTTTTCAAGTTAATTTTTTAATCCTTTAATCACGGTTCAAGATCGGTCTCTTCATTGTCTTGAACCGTGATTCACTTGATTAGGGGATTGTCTTGAAGAGGACATTTTAAATGAGGCTAATTCTTTTTTCCAGGGGAGTAAGTTAGAATACGGTCATGGAAAAATTAATAGAACGAATACTGGAGAAAGAATGGTTAGAAAAATTTGAGCTAACAGACGTAAGAGAAATAAAAAAGGGTAATCCAGAAGATTTTGAGAACGAGACTGTAATCGAATTGCGAGAAAGAAATGATCAAGTTCCTCAAAATATACCATCAGGAGTTGAATTGGAATCAAAAGGGTTCTGTGATCCAATAGAACTCATAGATCATCCTTTAGGAGGACTTGCAACGTATCTAAAATTCTATCGTCGAAGATGGAGAGACAAAGAAACAAAGGAGGAATATCATAATCACTACGATATACGATTTCCAGGAACTAAATTAACCAGAAGATTTGGACTTTTTTTAAAAGCGGAAGATAGAGACAAAGTGTATCAGCTTCTCAGTGCTCTCCCATATCTTCGGGATAGCATCGAAGAAGATTTGGTCGTGGTACAAAAATCATCTATCAGGGTTTAATCATCCAGAAACACAAATTTGGCTTAAAAAAGATGATGAAGCCGATTCCAAAACAGGAGAACTTATCCCAATTCCTATTCTGGAACCGGATAATTTTGGAGAAGAAATGTGCGTAGATGATAAGAATTTAGGTGGTGAGGGATACACCATTATTCATAATCCTAAAACAAAAAAAATCGCACTAATGGCGATGACAACAAGAATAGATGGCCTTAAAAAGGCTCTAGATAAAGTGCCAAGTAAAATCAGACGAAATGTAAAAACTATCACGAAAGATCTTGCCAATAATTATGATTGGCTAGCTCGCCAATACTTTTCTTTTGCTGATCGAATAGCTGATAAGTTTCATATTCTAAAGATGGGATTTGAGGCGGTACAAGCAATTAGAATTCGTCTTAGACAAGAAATTCTCACAAAAGAGCGACAGTCGGTAAAAGAAAAAAAACTCATAAAACAAACAAGATTTGAGAACGAGGAAACAATAAAAGAGCTTTTGGCACGATCGAGGGGGCTATTGTTTAAGTTTCCAAATGAATGGTCCTCTAGACAGGAAGAAAGATCCAGGATCTTGTTTAGAGAGTATCCAGAACTCAAATTAGCGTACTATTTAATGCTTGAGTTTCGTAGATTTTATAATGCGAGAGACAGAAATACTGCCCTAAAGAAGCTACAAGCATGGAAAAAGAACGTACAACGATCTCAGTTGTCTGAAATGCTTAATTTTAAGCATCAGATAACAACTCATCAGGCTGATATAATGAACTACTTTGATTCCAGAAAAACTAATGCTTCTGCTGAAGGTTTAAATTCTCATCTTCAACGATTTTTTATCAACAATTACGGTATCCGAAACAGAGACTTCTTTCACTTCCGTATTAAGCTTATTTTCTCATGACTCCCCTGAAAAAAAGAATTAGCCTTAATATTAAAATAATATTTGTATTTTTTGTGAATCTATGGTAGAATATCTAGATTGTTTATAAAAAAAACATGAAAAATCTATGTAAATTCGGTCTCGGTGAAGCCTTTCGTTTTGTTTTTCAGCAGAGCCTTAATTATGAAATAACAGGAAAGTCTTGGAAAAAAGAAGTGAAGGGGT
>JAOZRJ010000092.1 GCA_029931885.1 Candidatus Omnitrophota bacterium
AAATCATCCGCTTCGACCTCCTCGCAAATCGAAGAAATCATACTTTCCTGTTCCAACATAAGACGTAAAAGGCTTCGTTCGACAGCCTTTGGTTCTTTTCTTTTCTTTGCTTTATGTTCTTGCGGAAAAGAATTCTTATTCAAAACAACAGAAATTTTCTTTAATTCTATTCGTAAAGCATCTTCAGAAACGGTAAGACTCGTTGCTAATCTTTTCAAATATTCTGCTTTAATAATTTCATTCTTAATTTTTCCAATCGTCAAAAGCATCTCTAAAGAAATCTTTGCTCTTTCTTCTTTGTTTTTACGATCATATTTTTCTGTTAAGACACTCAACTTATAATCAAAAAGGCTTTGTGCAGATTGAACGCGCTTTTCGAATTGCTCAACGCCAAACTTTTGAACAAAGGAATCCGGATCTTCTCCTTGATCAAGCAATGCAACCTTGACATCCATTCCTTCCTCGACTAAAAGGTCAAGGCTTCGAATCATAGCAAGCTCTCCAGCTACATCAGCATCAAAAAGCATGACAACATTTTTTGTATATCGACGAATGAGACGAATTTGTTCGATCGTTAAAGCAGTTCCAAGAGAAGCAACAATATTCTCAAAACCTTCTTGAAATGGTGTTAAAAAATCCATATAACCTTCAACAACGACTACAAAATCTTTTTGCGCAATAACATCTTTGGACAAATGAAATCCATACAAATGATCTCTTTTTGTATAAACTGATGTCTCAGGTGAATTAATATATTTCGCAGAAACATCTTTATTCATTGTTCTTGCTCCGAAGCCGACGCATCTTGACCGTATATCAAAAATTGGAAAAATAATTCTATCTCTAAAACGATCATAAAATCCTTGCCCTTTTTCCCTAGAAATAATCAGACCTGCCTTTTCCATTAAAGAAAGGCTAACATTCTTCGAACGTAACGATACCATTAAATCTTCCCAAGCATTAGGCGCAAATCCTATTCTTAATTTTTGAGCCGTCTCAAACCGTACTTTTCGCTTTTTTAAATAATCCTGTGCCTGCTGGGCACCCTTCTGGCCTGAAAGTAAAATATTAGAAAAAAATCCTACTGCTGAATCATTGGTTTTAAAAAGTAATTCTTTTAAACTTTTGGTTTCACTTCTTTCAGCTGTTTCCGTTTCAGGAATAGAAATTCCACATTTTTGCGCTAAATGACGAACTGCTGACGGAAAATCCAAATGATCATGCTGCATAATAAAACTAATAGCATTACCACCTTTTCCGCACCCAAAACAATGAAAAATCTGTTTATCACGATTGACAACGAACGATGGCGTCTTTTCATGATGAAAGGGACAGCACGCCTTAAAATTTCTTCCAGCTTTTTTTAAAGAAAGATATCCTGAAATTACCTCGGTGATATCCGATCGGTCCAAAACTTGATTAATAATCTCTTCAGGAATAAGACCCATTAGCGTTTTACCCTTCTGAAGCCAGAACATTCACTGAATTCAAAATTTTTTGATTTCTTTTCTAATTTATCAAACAAAAGATTCAATCCTAAATTATCACTCGCAATATGTCCTGCGATGACTACATTAACTTGTTCTTTTTTTACTTTTGTAAAATGTTTATCGGACATATGCATGCCTACTAAAGTTTTTACACCTACCTGTGAAATCCGAGCAAAGACATCGCCCGAGCCTTCAGTCCCGCCAGTCATATCCAAAATAATTTTTCCAGCCTTATCTTCTGGCCTACCTAATAAAATCTTCGGGCCCGCTTTATGCTGTGATGCTATCCGGTACTCTTTTTCCTTAAGCAATAAATCAATAACATTTTTCAATATTTTCGGTCTCTTAGAATCCATTACTTTTTGCAAATACCCTGCAACATGATTATCCGCCGGAGTATGACAGCACATCAAAGGAATATCACATTGTTTTGCAGCATCAACAACCCTCAAATGATTTGCAGAATGCACGCTTCTTTCAACCTGCTCAATACGTTCTTTCATAAACAAACTCGCAATATTTTTATCAATGCCCATTGAACTTAAAAGCTCTGTATGAATATCCATAACATCATAAAGCCCTGCCAACGCCATACCAAGAGGATGATGCGAAATAATCAAATCAATCTTTTTTCCTCTTGAACGCATTCGATCTGCTAAAAGAATCTCGCTAACGCCTATATCAATGCCGACTAAAATCTTTTTTATTTCAATATCATTCTGTCCATTTAAAATCCTGGTATCAGCATACGGATTAAGAAAATCTTCCTTATCAAAGAACTTTTTCTGCAAACCCTTAATCTTACGATATTCTTTTTTTATAGAAAATAATTTTTTTGCGACCTTCTTTCGTCCGCGCAAATCTTCTCTAATTCCTTGCTCAACACAAAACTGATAAATTTCTTTTAATTTCATTTTTATATAAATCTTTATTTTTTAGATTTAGAAGAATCTTTATTCTTCATTAAAACAGCTTCATTAATTCTTTCTTTTGGAAAATATTTCACAATAACCCATTTGAACGTTTCTTGATAAAATATAGGTGCTATTTTAATAATTCGTGATCCACTATATGATGAACGAATATTTTTGGAAAAATATTCACTTCCTGTCGTTAACAGAAACCACAATAGTAAACTGCAAACCAGAAGTCCTCTAGCAACTGCAATAAGAACCCCGCCAATTTTATTAACTAACGAACGCGCCTCAACTTTAAAGAGGGCCAAAATGCCAATGCGCGATATTTTTGCAACAATCGAAACAGTAATCCACAAAAAAAGATACGCGAGGCTGCTAGCCATTGAAGATTTAAAGAAAATTTTACTTTCTAAAAAGCTTGTACATGCCGGATAATAGTGAAAAATAACAAATATCGCAACCAGTACACCAAGAAAATGCAAAACCTCATCAGTAAATCCGCGCTTGATTCCGATATAAACTGCCCGTATCATGACAGCAAACACAACGATGTCGACCCAGTTAAAGCTTTTAATAATTTGTAATATCATATAAATTTTAAATCGATTTTATATTTGAATTGCCAAAGTATAACATATGGCTATGGGGATGTCAAGAAAGCGCTTTCTTAACATTAAACCTGTAAGATGTTGCTATGAATTGAGTTATAACTTGTCAAGAGGCAAACAGAGTGTTATGACTTTTTTAAATCTAAGAATTTATAATGTGCTACTTTTTTATAAAAAATATTCCTTTAAAGTTGATAACTATTAAACGCCAGCCGGAATTTCTTCCCTTGTTTCTTCCGTTTCTTCATCGGCTAACCTAACAGAAACAACTTTAGATACACCTCTCTCTTGCATGGTAATACCATACATAACATTTGCACAAGTAATTGTTTTTTTGTTATGCGTGATAACAACAAACTGAGCAATTTTGGAAAACTCTTGTAAGAGATAGCTATAACGTCCAACGTTAGATTCATCTAGTGCCGCATCAATCTCATCAAGAACACAGAAAGGACTTGGCTTAACCTTAAAAACTGCAAAAATAAGAGCAATGGCAGCCATGGTCTTTTCCCCTCCTGATAGAAGTGCAATATTCTGCAATTTCTTTCCTGGAGGGCGTGCAATAATATCAATGCCAGACTCTAAAACATTTTCCTGGTCCACTAAAATCAAATCTGCTTCACCTCCGCCAAAAAGCATTCTAAAATAAATACGGAATTCTTCACTGACTCTGGTAAACGTATCCATAAACAGCTGACGAGACGTTCTATTAATCTTATTGATAGTTTGATGAAGAGCATCTTTGGCTTCTATGAGATCACTCTGTTGCTTTGTTAAAAATTCAAATCTCTGTCGCAACTCTTCATATTCTTCAATCGCAACCAAATTAACAGTTCCGAAAGAATCACACCGTTTTTTAAGAGCACTCACTTGCTGTTCAAGATCATCAATGTTAATTTCTTGTCTAATATCCTGAAGCTTAACCTTAAACTCTTTAATCTCTGTTTTATGTTTTTCCAAATCAATTTGCTCTTGATCTTGATCAGATCCATAAGGTGACAATGCAACCGCCTCAAGATCTTCTTCGTTTTGTACTGTTTCGTCAAACCGAAGAACCTCATTAAAGTCAATCTTATATGTCTGCAATATCCTATCTTTGAGACTTTGCTCTCCAAACGAAAGTTCTTGTTCTTTAAGTTCACGATTATGCACATCTTCATGAATTTGATTTAAGACTTCTTCAATTTCTTCTACCTTAGGTCGAATTTCTAGAATTCGAGCATTAACCTCTTGCTTCTTGCAATCACACTCACTCAAAGATTCTTTCAAAGATTCTTTCTTATTTTCTAAACTTATTATTTTTTCTCTAATAGATTTACTTGATTCCTGATGTTCTGTTTTTTTGATCTGCCGCTCGACTACTTCTGCTTCAAGACGTTTTAATTCTTCTACTCCATCAACCAATGTTTCTTCAAAAATCCTAAGATTTTCATTTTGTGACTCTTCTTGATCGCGAGATGCGTCAAGCTCTGTTTGAAGCTGTGCAATTTCAACAAGGACCCCTTCTCTTTCTTCTGATTTTGCAACAATATTATTTTGTCTCTGTTTAATACGTCCTTTGAGCTCATCAATCTCTTCATTAACAGAATTCAATCTTTCATTTAATTCATCTTCACGAATTTTAAAATCAGCAAGAGTTTCTTTTGTTTCCTTTAATTCTTCGCCAATTATATTCAGTTCATCCAGCAACTTGCTTGACTCATCTAAAATATTACTCTTATCTGCTTCAAATTTAGACAATTCTCTCTCTTGAAGATGAATTTCTGAATTCATATGACTGACCTCTTGTTCTTGATCACTAATCTGAACAATTATTCTATTTTTCTCCTCTAGATGATTTTCTATTTTGGATATTAACTCATTAATTTTTACTGTAATCTGCTCTGGGTCAAGCTCGATAAACTTTGTCTCACACGTCATTTCATATAATTCTTCATGACGAATATTCTCAAAATGATTAAGCAGCTCTTCACGCTTTTTTCCTTCTAACTTCTTAACATCTTTAACCTTACCAATAATACCTCTAATATCATTTAATGGAAATTGGCTTGTCAATAAAGTTCCTTGTGTAACAGGATCCGAAGTATTTTCATATTGAACATGCATCTCCTCAATAAACTCTCGTCTTGATCTTAAAGATATTTTAGTATTTTCTAGATCATTAATAACCTTGCCAAGGGCAACCAAATTTTCTTTGAACTGATTAAGAGATCCTTGCTTCGTATCCCTAGATGTCCTTAGATCATTAATCTTTTGGGAACAACAATCAATGTTCTCAGAAACACTTCGAAGCTTATTATCAACCTCTTCTTTTTCTAAATTAATATTATTATTTTCTAAATCCAATCTTCGTTTACGCCCAAGAGATGCTTGAAAATTCTTCATGATCTCAGTTGATTCATTTTTAATACTTACTTGTTTAGTAGATCTATCCAGAATAATCTCTTCTTCTTCTTTAATAGCATGCTTATTATTTCTAATCTCAGATTCAAGCTGCTCTAAGTGCTCTTTCCTTTGACCCAAATCTTGATTATTTCTTTCAATAGTTTCTTTAAGGACACGAAAAGATTCTTTCATCGAAGCAATTTTTTCTTCTTGAGTGCGACACCTTTCCTTTAATTGACATTTTTGCTCTTCAACTTTTTGATTATTTAATTCAATAGCATTGATACGCTCTTCATTAAAACCAACTTGCCTGGCTTCCATTTCAATCTGATTTTCAATTCTTATACCTTCTCTGTGAATTTCATTGGATTTTTCATCTAATTCAGAAATAACATTATTTTCTTCAGCTAATTTCTGATTTAACAATTCACTCTCTTGATGCAAAGTCTTTTCTTTATCTTGAAATTCAACTAAAGAGCTTTGGATATTTTTACGATTTGCGTCAAAAGAGTCCATCTGCTGCTCGGCAGAAATAAATTCTAAAACTTTTAGACGTTCATACCCTTCTTTATATTTCTGTGCCTTTTTCGCTTGACGCTCAATAGATGCAATCTGACGTTTAACTTCAATAATAATATCATTGCTTCGTAATAAATTATTATCAGTATCTTTTAATTTATTTAAAGCTTCTCGTTTTTTCGCTTTATATTTTGTAATACCTGCAGCCTCATCAAAAATAAGCCTTCGATCATCAGGTCGGGCACTAACAACCAAATCAACCTTGCCCTGCTGAACCAAAGAATACGCCTCAGCTCCAACACCCGTTCCCATAAAAAGTTCAACAATATCTTTTAAACGTACTGGAGTTTTATTCAACAAATATTCACTCTCGCCTGATCGAAATAGTCTACGAGAAACAGTAACCTCATCATATTCGATTGGAAAAATTCTATTTTCATTGGAAAAGGTAAGACTAACTTCTGCAAAATTTAACGAGGCTCTTGTATTTGTTCCATTAAAAATAACGTCTTCTTTTGCTGTCCCGCGTAATTCCTTGATACTTTGTTCTCCTAGAACCCATCGAATAGCATCAAAAACATTACTTTTTCCGCAACCGTTCGGCCCAA
>JAOZRJ010000093.1:0-1568 GCA_029931885.1 Candidatus Omnitrophota bacterium
TATCAAATATTTTCTAGCATCTCTAACTATACCCGAAGACGATTTATGGGTTAATTTATCTCCTCATGAACAAGATCGTATTATACCCGATGCCTTAGGACAAACAGACATGGGTAAGGATATGCTTGCCCAAGACTATCTATTAAAGCAGATAACCGCTTCTTTGATTAATCCTGATACAGACTTAGGTAAACAATTCTGGGATAAGATTTATAAGAAAACCTATGAATTATATGGAACAACCAATGTACCTGTAGATACTTTTAATAAGGTTTGGATTATGCCTGAAAAGGCTGTCATTTACGAAAATTTAGATAGAGCCTTTGTTGTAGAATCTAAGCTTAAAGTAATGCTCGAAGAAGATTATGTTGCACGTGAATCGTCTGTTATAAAGCACGGAACAGCAACCACTAAAGAGAATAAACTTGCTTCTGACATTGTTCGTGAAATCTTTATTCCTGAATTAGAAAGAGAAGTCAACCAAGGCAAAAATTTTGCTCCCTTGAGACAGATATATAATTCACTCGTACTAGCCTATTGGTTTAAGAATAATTTAAAGCAATCTATTATTAACAAAGTTTATTCTGATAAAAATAAGATCAAAGGTGTAGATATTCAAGATAAAGACATTCCTCAAAAGATTTACAATCAATACCTTGAATCTTTTAAGAAGGGTGCTTGCGATCTAATAAAAGTTGAGCATGACTCTTACACTAACAAGAATATACCAAGAAAGTATTTTGCAGGAGGAGTTCAACTTGCCTTTGGGCAAGGCGCAAGCAGTGCTGTAATAACAACAAACAATTCAGATAAGTATTTAGATAATTTTGAAAATTCTACAACTTTTGTTGTTGAATCAGGGATGGTGACTGATTCAGGTATTTCTTCATCTTCAATAGGAGGATTTGAAATCGGAAATGAACATGGGCCACACGGGCATAAAATTGCAGGAGGAAGAAGCGCTGGGAGAGCAGGAGAGAATAGCCGAGAGATTATTGTTGTTAATTGGGAGAAAGATACTAATCTTCAGAATATGTTTAAGCATGTTGTTGACAAACTAGATCGTTCAAAAATTAATATGGATACCAGCCTTTTTAAAATTGATTATATGGAAGCAGTATACGGTGCCGTAAAGGACGCTATAGAATACAATCTTAACGCTTTTAATGATAAGCGCGGAGAAGAAGTCTTGGTTGGATCTACTGTTGAAGAAGGCGGAGTGTGTCGTCACATGGGAATACTTGTAGGTGCGATTTTAGAGCGGTTGATAGAAGAAGAGTGGTTGAGGGGAAAGGTATATTATGTGCGTGGAATGGGGCATGGCTGGGCAGTTTACCAAATGTATAACGGACAGTTTAAGGTATTTGATGTTGCGCAAAGATATTATGGAGAGATGGATAAGAAATATAATTCAAGTAGAGGATATTATGAAACTTATCAAGATGCTTTTAATAAAGCTCTTAAAGAGAAAACACTTGCTGATGTCCGTACTTTTGATGAACTTTATGATTTAATAAAAGACGCAGGATATGTGCAGGGGTCACTTGGAAAATATAGCCCTGAAGAGA
>JAOZRJ010000093.1:1668-6466 GCA_029931885.1 Candidatus Omnitrophota bacterium
TTATTGAGCTTATTGAGGCTGTTAAGGCAGGTGAGCTTGATTTTTCGTATATTACTAATGCGTCAGGAACATTTTTTGAAGGACTGAGAGATGTCGTTAAGGCGTTAGTTGATTTTGAACAAGGATTAAGAATTGTAAAAGAATCTGGCCCAAAAATATTAGCTGAAGTTCAAACTTTTGGAGAGCTTTACGATCTAATAAGAGATACAGGATCTGTGCAAGGGTCGAGCATGGAATATGGTTCAGAAGAGATTATTGAGCTTATTGAGGCTGTTAAGGCAGGTGAGCTTGATTTTTCGTATATTACAAATGCTTCAGGAACATCCTTTGAAGGTTTGAGAGATAAAGTGCAAGAGCTGATGAGTTCGTTGTCCCAACTGGATACTGATTTTACGACAGAGGATAGACAATATTCAGTTGCCTCGTCGAACATAAGCTCAAGTGCAGTGAGCTATTTTGATTTTTTAGAGAAAATAAGCGGGACAGTTGATTTGGGTGTGAGGCAAGATGTATTTAATATTTTGCAAATGAAAAATTGGTTTGGAACCAATGAAACAGATTGGGTTAAAGCTATTTTTTCTATGAGATCAAGGGATGGAGTTTATATTGGAACAGGTTTTGGAGGACAGAATCTTTCGATGTTTTGTCACGGTAATTTTGATTTAGCTGTTATTGTGGACATGAATCCTTTTGTGGCGGAAGTATATATGCCGATTAGGGCTGCTTTGATAAAAATAGCAAACAGTAGAGCAGAGTTTTTAAGTCTTTTTGCAGGAATAAAGCTTGAGGAGAAGGAGATTTCACAATTTAAAGATGCTTCTTTAGAAAAGATAATTTCTATTATTTTTGAAAAGATGGAAAATGCAGGTGAGAAAAGATCTGATGTTTTGAAAGAAATGTGGTCTAGCTTGGAAGATCAGTTTCCGCAAGGCACAAAAGAGCATGCGAAGAAGTTTTGGGATTATTATTTTGCAAAGTCTAAGAATTCTAGATATATTTTGAGAAAAATGAGAGACGCTATGAATCAAGGAGGAAGTTGGTTGTCAAGTGAACAGAATTTCCATAAAATTAAACAAATGAGCGATCAAGGTAAAATATTGGGAGTAGTCGGTAATTTTCTTGATTCTAATGTTATGACTCGTTTGGGTTCTTATCTAAACGCTCAAGAGTTAGAGGCAGCAACTGTTTATATATCGAATATACGTGAATGGTTTTATCGAGGGCAAGGCATTGTGCAGGGAAATGCTGATACAAAGAAACTTGAAGATAATATAGGGTTACTACCCTTTCGTAGAGATGCTGTTGTTATTGATATGCATAGAGGTATAAAAATAGTTCCTGTAATGCCTGATAGTGTTCAGCCTGGTGATGATTCTGGCGGAACTGTGAGCTCTGGCATAGTATACGGTGAAAAGGAAATTCAGAAGACAATGAAGCAATCCAAATATGCTCCTGGTGCGGAATATAAAATGGGACAGCTTTTCTTTAATGGAAAAAAAGCTGAACCTCTTGGATATGGAAGAGCTAATGATGTTTTTGTTTTTCCAGCAGATGAGGAAATAGCCATACGTTTCCATAAAAGAGGTGAATCTAGAGAAATAAATCAATGGTTGTCAGGGCAAGAGATAACAGAGTTTCAGAAGTTATCAAAGCTCAATATTAGTCCGGCTTTTATTTCTTGGGGAATAGTAGGGCGAAGATACTATTTGGCAGTCGAAAGAATATTCGGAGAATCTCTTGAGAAGAAGTATAACAAAAATAATGGTGATAAAGTGCTGAGTAAAAATGAGCTTCTGCTTGTCCGCGGACTTTTAGTAAAGCTATTAAAAAATAAGATTTATGTGGATGACTTTAAGCCTTCGCAAATAATGATTGGACATAAACCTCGTGAAACAAATGAAGAAGCATATTTAGTTGATGTTGAATTAGCTAATTTAAAGGAAGGAATATCGTTAATAGAATTGGCAGAACGATATAAAGATTTTTTTACAGTTAACAGGGATGAATATGTTGACTTTTTAGAGAATCATCCTCAAGAAGATTGGCGTCGATATGATCCAAATGGAAATTTAATTAAGTTTCTTGATAAGGTTGTTGAGACTGGAAAAGTTGGAATTGATCTTACAGATTCTGCGTCATCGGGAATTTCTCCGGATTCAGCAAGGAAAACTGATAAGACAATGGCGACGGAAAGTTCTTCTTTGCATCCTCTGGAGAAGCGTGTCATTAAGCAAGGGAAATCAAAACATCTTGGCACTGTTGTTTTTACTCCTAATGAAGTTAATGCTCTTCTTGAGGAAGCGAGTGGCAATAGTAAAGAGCAAAAAGGATATCTTTTTCGTTTATTAAAGATAAAAATTGCTAAGCTTTATAACGAAGTTGTTTCAAAGATTTATGAAAGTTTAAATTATGCACCTAGAAGATCTGATTTGAGTAAGTTGATGCAATATGAAGAGATTATCAAGAGAATTTGTCTCGTTAACGTTGAAAATGCCTTAGATGCTTACTTGCAAAAGAGGGAAGAGGATAAGAATTTTAAAGATAATCTAGAGCTTTATTTTTATCTTTTTAATCAGAAGGAACATATTGTTCTTTGGATTGTTAACAATGGAAGGTCAATAAATAAATCAGAAAATACAGAAGAAAAGAATGAAAGAGCCGGGGTCGGCTCAAAAAGATTTGGAGGAAGAGGAGCTGCAGTATCTTTTGCTAATAAACAAGCAGATAAGATTGCTGCTTCATATGATTTATTTGATCGGATGGAAAAGATTGGAGATACGGAAGGTGCTATTTCTGAGCTTAAAATTGAGAAAGGATATTTCTCTTATTTTCTCGAAGGTTTGCCTCATGGAATATATCTAAATGATAAATTTAAAAATAAAAAAGATTCAAAAGGAACGAAGATGAAAAAGAAAAAAGGTAATGTAGCTACGGGAGGTGCCGGCACGGCTTCATCGACAATTGCAGCTGGAACCGCTGAGAACAAAGGTCGATTTTCGATTGATGATATTAATAATTTAAATAATGAAAAAATTAGAGGTAAGAATGGAAAAGAGTATACGTTAAAAGTGGAGCATAAATCGGAATTTGGTTTTTATGCAGGTACAATGCAATCTTATGACGAGAATAATTTTAAGATATTAATTTTGTCTGAGAATGGATTACAGGTTGGCGAGGTGCTTATTCCTGTTCTTAATAGCCCTTTTAATAAAAGAGATGGAGAATTAGTAGCAAGAATAGGAAACGTGATGATTCTTCCTGCGTATCGCGGTCTTGGGATATATAAAGAGTTTATTAATAGGTTATCTAAGGTAATGCCTCAAGGAATATTTCTGTCATCACGGATTAAGAATGCAAATACATTAATTCCATTAGTTGAGAGAGTTATCTCTGAGCTAGATGACAAGAGACCAGATCAGGATATGGTAGATTTGTTCTTAGAAGAGAATAGAAGTAGTTTACGTTCGGGTAAGATTGTTGTGAAAAATGATGTCAGAGAAAGCATTGAAACAATACGCAGATTAGAGGAAGAAATAGTAGAAAGTAAAGATATAAAAGAAGCAGCAGAGGCAAGACGAGAAATTGAGAAAGAGATGATAGCTGTTGAACAATTTTTATATCAATATAATGAACTTTTGCAGTATACAAAGAAGAATATGAAGACTTTATGGAAAGAAAAGCGAATCAATAATGATTTGTCTACTTTAACCAAGATTGTAAATGAAAATAGTGACAAAATATTTCTTTCTTCTATCAGAAATAATGCAGGATTTACAGAGCATACAGTAGAGGTTAATAGAAAATATTTGTCTAGTGAAGATGATGTTTATGTGATTGAGCTTTATAGCCAAAAAGGCGCATCCAGTCCTGTTGGAAATGATAGATATGGTGGTATCGATTTTAATGCAAATAACTTCAACATCGAAACAAAAGGCCAAGGAGTTGATTTTGATATTCCGCTAGGAATAGAGAATATGGATTTGACAAATATTGAAGGATTGACTCCGGTGATTATCAATATTACGCCTGTTACGAATTTTTATAATCTTTTAGGACTTTCCGAATCTACACCTCTTCAGCTTAGTTATCTTTCAAAGAGTTAACTATTGCAAAAATTTTAATAAAGCGTATCATAACAAATATTATTCTTTTCTAGGGTAATTGGATTAAAAATTTTAAAATAATTCAAAAAAAGGGAAAAAAGGTGTGTAAAAAGTTTTTATGGCTCATTGCTCTCTCTTTGGGAGTTGGTGCCTTAGGCGTTCAAATCGGCTTGACTGTTCATCAGGGGTTTGTTATCTCTATTTTTGCCATGTCCGTTATCGGTACGCTTTTTTTCTGGGATTTTCGTTTAAGTTTTGTTTTTATTGGAAGTGGCATACTTCTTCTCATGCGCGCCGTTAGTCTTGAAAATTTTATTATATTTGCTTCTTTAGATGTTATCCTTTTTTTAATTTCTATGATGATTATTGTTGGCATGATGAAGGAAGCCGGATTTTTTATGTGGCTGGTGACACTTGTTTTGCGCATTAAAAATCTTAATGGAATAAAGTTGTATATGATTACGATGTTGGCATCTGCTTTCTTGTCTGGGCTTATGGGAGAGGTTGCGTCAATTATCGTTATGGCTACGGTTATTCTTGATATCTGTGATTTTTTAGAAATTGATCCTGTTCCTCTGGTTATTTCATCGATTATCGCAACAAATATCGGATCTGCTGCAACTGTTTTAGGGAATCCTGTGGGTGTTTTGATTGCGGCACGCGGAAAATTGTCATTTGAAGATTTCTTAACGCAC
>JAOZRJ010000277.1 GCA_029931885.1 Candidatus Omnitrophota bacterium
CCCATCGCGTTTACCCCATTCACGAACTATTGCCGCTAACGGCGTCTTAAAACCAATACCCGTGAATGAAATTTTCATGCTGCCTCGCAATATTGTATAATTTTCATGTCTTTTTCAAAGTTTCTATATTCTGATTTATCCTTCTTACGTTTACGTTTAAAATTTGACATTTTAATTTTTACTACTCTTGGATTACACCTATGTCTCCTGGGTCTATCTATTAGAGATTCGGATATCATCTTTAACAAATAATCAAATGCTCTTTTTTTTTCGAGTTTTTTTTTAATGCTCATGAACGGTGCACTATCTATAATAATCTGCATCACATCTAAAAAGCTGATAAACAAGGGGTTCACGTCCTCTTTGTCTGCTGATTCATAAATAAGAGAACGAATTAAGTTGTATGTAATCAATATTGCATACAACTCTTGCTCTACCAGGTCAGCACGCTTACTTCGAAAGATTGTTGGCAGGTGGCCTTTTAAAGTTGCACACTGATGAGTTTTTATTTCATCAAAAGCAATTTCAATGTCCCAGCGCTTATGATAATGAATTACGATTTCTTTTGCTTCTATCGTTGAATCTAAGATACTTGTTATTAAACGTACTGGTCGAAATCCTGGAATTTGAAAAATAATTACACGGACAATCGTTTCAACTTTTTTCCATTTTTTACGATTACTTTTAAATTGATCAGAATCTTCAATCTTCCCCTTAAGGACACTCAGATAGCTACCATCTGACCTGTAAGAACCTGGTATTGGTTTCAAATTTACTGACTTTGCAACTTTCATAATAAAATCAAATTCATTCTCTTTCATATACCAAGCAAGAAAAAAAAGAGTAAAATCCTGCGTCAAAAAGAAACAGAAAACCTTTATCTTTACACCTTTTTAAAATTTCGAACATCAAAGTTTTTTCTCCTGTCTTTTTACCTTTTATAGGAGCATATGCGATATCGAATATGCGGCGAGTTGACATAATCATTAGTGCAACAACTCTCATTTGAGGAAATGCCCCGTAACCTCTACCAGTTTTATGTTTGCCAAATTTTTCTGTATTACTTTTAGTGTCCGGCATGGTCATTGCCGTTCCATCAAACATTACAGTTGTTCTCCCATAAAAGTCAGGAATATTTTTTTTGAATGACGAAGCGAACTTATAGAAAATATCGCGAAATATATCCACACCAATTCTGACACGAGCATGGCTAACTGCACCATCTTTTACAATTTTGGTTGGGAGATCAAGAGTTATCCAGCGAAGTCCGAGTATGAGCCAATTTAATGTTTTGGGATAATTAATATCTCTTCGCAAAGTTAATGATAAAACAAGCCATACTATAATTATCGGCGTCAAAATAGTGCCTTCTCTGGATTTATTTTTCTTATGTTCGATAAGAGTTTCCTCAATTATCGGTTGGATAATTGGGGCAAAAGGTTTTAAACTAAAAGAAGGGCTTATTTGTTTTAAAGTTTCTGCCACGGTTTTTACCATTTTTTTCCTCCATCACCTTGATTTAATAGAAATAGCATTCTATTAAATATTATATTGGCATGAAGGTTTTGTCTAATCAGGCTCAGTATGATTAATATGGAAAATTAGTGATTTCCCATAAATATTATAACAATTAAACTATTATCATAGAAATACTCTCAATTTTAATTATTTTTGTTGATTTTTGACTTTAAATATTTCATTCACGGGTATTGATCTTAGACTGGTATCATTTATTAAAGAAATGCAAAGAGCAGTTAAGTATGGCCA
>JAOZRJ010000094.1 GCA_029931885.1 Candidatus Omnitrophota bacterium
AAAATTCTCAATAGTAAAAAATTAAATCTATCATTCTTTCAGATTTACATTTTCGGTGGATTCTTCTTTGAGCTGCTGAATTATTTGAGAATGAGCTTCACTTAATTTGCCACTTGTACCTTGATTTTCCATTAAATCAAAAACCAATTTCTTTAAATCAGTTATGTCCCTTTTCATATCAAAAAGGATTTTATATAAAAGATCCCGTTCCGAGAACTCCGACTTATTAGCTTGTGGTTTGTAAAGAACCGGAAGTCTCCTTTCAACAATCTGTGGCAGGTAATGCTTAAGGATTTGGGCAGAAATATTTTTATTTTGTTCTATTATGGAAATCTGTTCTGTAATATTTTTTAACTGTCGTATGTTACCCGGCCAACGATAATTCTGTAAAACTTGCCTTGCCTCGTTATCCAACTGTAATACAGGCATGTGATATTTTTCTGCGAAATCAGAAGAAAATTTCCGAAAAAGCAAAAGGCCGAAAAGTTTCAGAAGAAACCAAGAAAAAAATGAGTGAATCAACTAAAGGTTTTAAACACACCGAAGAATCCAAACGAAAAATGAGTCTAGCACAAAAAGGCAAAAAATATTCAGAAGAATCCAAACGAAAAATGAGTAAATTAAGAACTGGAATACAATACAAACAAGTTCAATGTCCTCATTGTAACAAAATCGGTGCGGGGCCAAACATGTCCAGATATCATTTTGATAATTGTAAATTTATTTAAATTAGATACCAATACAATAGAACGATATATGTGATCATATTGTCTTATTGATTTCATTATATTATCATAATATCGATGACCTCCACGATCACCATTATATCGTTGCAACATACATTTCAACCCACGATCTATTTTATTACATTCCCGCCGATAAACGGATAATATATAAGTGCCGGATAAAGTATTTCGTTTCGGATTATAAAAATCCTGCCACGATTTCATCAAACCTTTTTTTTTCAAAACTTTAAACCAAACAGGCACTCGAATTTGCATTAAGCCCCGGGCATCCCACTTATTATAAGCATCTATATCAAAATGTGACTCAGTTTTCATCACTGCCAAAATAAGAATTGGATCAAAATCAAACTTATTAGCGGCCTTTGTGATAGATTCACCGATTATATAAATTTCTGGTTGTTTTATTTGTGGATTGAATTTTTTTATATATTTACGGTGCCCCTCAAATGCGAAAACCGTGAAACTGAACGATATCAGTGCCACGGCTAAAATCACCGTTCTTAGAATACTCATGTTACCCCACACTAAAGTTAGCCGGCAAAGCCCACACTTCCTCAAGTTCTGTGTCAAGCTTCTCTTGTAAACTCCCACCCTTCTCTGTATAGAGGGCTGCATTAACAGTTAAACCGCTAGGGAGTAAACTGCCTTCAAATTTCTGTAAATTCACGCCCCATTGAATCATCGTCATTGCATATGAATAATTTTTGATCCAATTGTGATCGTAAATATTACTGTTTTCATCAGAATAATCAGTTTTCTGATAATATATAAGACCCACCTTAGATGATGATGGAACTTCCGGCAAATATAAAACGTTGGTAGTTGGGTTAAAATCCCAAATAGTCTTACGTCGCAACATAAAATCAACAGTAGAAACTTGTTGTCTTGTCAATTCCAACGTCAACAGACTTCCACCAGTCGAGGATGAAGCCAACATATCCGGCACCACTTTATCGGGGAATGGCGCCTCATATTCCGCAATACTCGTATCGTAATCATATACTTGAAGTATTGCAGAAACATCGAAGCCCAAATCATACTCATGTTGATCTTCAACTATATCCAATTCCTTGAAACGCATTTGAATCCCGCCTTCCGCGAACGTGATGTATCGTTCGAGTGCTTCTTGAATTGCTATTTCGATCTGATCATCCGTCACCTCTACATTAACAACAGGATAACCGCATCGTTTTTTTACGTAATCTACCAAATCATTCTTGGAACTAACGAAAGTCGATAAAGCCATTTTAAGCCTCAGCTAATATATTTTCTATTATTTTTCCTTTCGTTAGTTTCTTTGTCTCTATATTGAAATCTGCACAGATCAACTCCAATTGCTTCTTAGTATACTTCTCGTCCAGCGAGTCACTGTTGAGTTCGTCAACTTCTTTCTTCAAAAAGCTGACTATATCAGAATCATCATCGTCACTTGATTCTTTGTCTTGATCCGGCTTATCCGTCTCAGGCTCGAAAGGACGAGGCTTTGGGACTTCTGTTAAAATTTGTGGACCTTTTTTATTTTCCATCATTTCCTCTGGATCTCCAATATATCTAAAGATAGTTGGATATGTTATCGCTAAATCGGCATTGGTTATTATATCACCTTGTCGAAATTCTGTATCAACATACGGGCCCGTACTTACTATAACGCGTAGACCATTAGGTGCGAATACCTTCCATTGTTTCATTACTTACTCCTAAAATGTTTAAAAATCTTCGTCTTCCTCTTCTTCCGGCTCAGGTTCTTCCTCTTCTTCCGGCTCAGGTTCTTCCTCAGGTTCTACAACTACTGGAGCTTCTTCGACTTCGATCGAAGGTCCTTCGACCAATTCAAAAAACCGTGGATACTGTGCAGCCAGCTCGGAATTAGTTATAAATTGGCCTTCTCTAAATATAGAATCAGTCCCTTTCCAAGATACTTGAACCGAGTCGCCGTGATTGGGTATTACTTTCCACTTACTCATGTTTTATTCTCCTTTTCGCAGATTTCAAAATAATCGCAATAATGACAAAATCGGTGTTGCGTTCGATCGAACTTGTCATCTTCTTCTATCTTATTTATCTTCTTAAACAAAAACGATTTAATCTTATCCAAATGTTCTGATCTTTCAAAAGTATAACCAATCATTTTTTTTTGTTCAAGATAATAATAAGATGCTTCCACTGTATTTATCTCTGGGTATTCCTGAAATGCCCACACCGCGTAAATCAGAACTTGAGGATCTTCAAGCGATCCGTCAGTACCCCATTGCTTTCCAGTTTTCCAATCGACAATCGTAATTTTATCCGATCCAATTCTGAGATAATCAATCTGTCCTTGAAACAGCTTTATACGCCCGCTGGCGTCCATTATTTTGAACCAAAATTCCTTTTCGATGATATCATCGTTTACCAACAATTCTTTCAATTGTGGCTCTTTTAAAAGGTCTTTTAACAGTTCACCGTAATCATCAATATCTGAAATCGATGATAACTTGAAATTGAAATCTTTTTCGGGGATTTTTGGATAGTTCTCTAAGACATAATGAAAAAACTTACCTTTCTCAAAAGCAATCTTTTCAACAAACGGAACTTTCAGCTTGTCAATGTACTTGTATTTGAATGACAGCGGACATTCGTAAAACTTCTTTATCTTTGAAGCACTGTAAGGCGCATATTTAAAATTCATATGTTAAATGGGGCCAAGGATGACCCCGCAGCTATTCGTTTAAGCTTTCTTTTTCTTTTTCTTTCCCTTCGACAAAATACTCTTGATGTAGTCATCATCCGACTGTTCGGCCGCCTTCTTAGCCTTTTTCTTTGACTTTTTCGGCTCTGGTTTGTCAGCGATCTCTTCATCTTCGTCAAGCTCAGGATCTACAACATCTTCCGATGCGTCATCAGCGAAATCATCCACTGGTTCATCATCGTCTTCGTCATCATCATCTTCAGCGACTTGGAGTCCTAAGATAGGCGCCAGTTCTTTCTGAATACTTGTAAATGTGGGATATTTATTTTCCTTGTCCCATTCGTCAAGTGGATGGAGTTGCTTAATCAACTCACCAATCCGCTCATCCCTTTCGTCGTCTGACAACTCAGGGTACAGAGGCGCTTGTTTCTTGAACTTGGAATCGTCGTAAGTCATCCAATCTGTGTTTGGCTTCATTCCTGAACGAACGATGAAATCCGATCCCTCATACCAATCACATGGCAGGAATGTATCATCCTCTTCACCGAGAAGATCTTCCTGTCCTTCACCCTTGGCTACACCGAACATAGCTTTTTTATACTTATCATGAATCTGTGTTCCGTGATCCCACAAGAAAACTTTGCCTTCGTTGTCCGGGTTGGAAGGGTCCTTGATTACGAGGATGTTTGAAACTGCATGGAACTTTCTCTTTCGTTGTCGTGAAAGATCGTTATCTCTCTTATGAACTGACTTGAACAACTCCCGATTCTTCAAACACACTGGGCAATCCTTACCTATAGAGGTCGGACAGTTCTTTGTGTAAATTCCGCTCGTTCCACCTGCGGTCCAATTGAACCAATGTGAATAGTAGATTTTGAAAGGGACGTTGCTTGGATCTGGAAGGAATCGAACTATGGCTTGACCGACTTTTGTCTCTTTGTCAAATGTCAGTTTCCAAAATCGACCATCATTAGCGTTGCCAGAATTGGCAGGCTTTCGTTTTGCTTCGTCGTCTATGACGTTCTGCTTAATCTTACTATAATCTAAACTATACTTACCCATATCACTCCTTTTGTGCTGGATTATTTAAAATTTGTTCTACCTTTGGTCTGCTCTTTAAAAATTCAAGTTCTATCGATTATCTGCTGCTTCAATAGCCCTTTGAATGTCGCCCACTTGAGAAATTCCCAAATTCAGCTCGTCGGTGAGCATGTCGTGAATCATCTCTGATAATTCTTTCCTTGCATCATCAACGTCCTCTCCATCCTCTAGCGTGGCCTTCAATCCTATCTCGGCGCCAGCGGATGAAAATCTTACAAACTTTACATTTGCTGACACTGAAATTTCAGTAACTTTCATTCATTAATCTCCAAAAAACGTCTCCAAAGACTTGCCAAGATCGTTATCCTTCATCATATTAAGTCCAGAAGCTTCTACTTTTATCTTGTCCTTCAATGACTGATGAATGATCTTAGCAATATCTTCAAAATCGGTCGAGTTATCTTCACTAAACATTATGAGAGTTTCAATATAAGACAGACCAGTCTCTTGTTTCATCCGTTCTATCATCATATTAAATCCATACATAACTATAACTCTTCTTTAAAATTATATTATAACACAATTCACTACTTTTGTCAAACCTTATCGAATCGCCGGCAAAGCCCTGATACATTCATCCTGCGATGAAAACCTCGTTCTTTCATATAAATTGAGCCATGACTTATCATGCTCATATATAAAATCATTAATCGTCTTTCCCCTCGCCTTGCGTGTCACCAAATACTTAACATGATCAAAATTCCTACTTTCCCTCGATGGTTCTATTCTTCTTAGTGTTTTGACTTCAACTTTCATAGCGAACTCCTAACTTATTAGTTAACGAAAAACTATTAGCCTTTCGAGATTTAAATGAACCCTAATTCCAATTGCCGGAAAACTTCAATCTTCATTAATTCATTATGAAACTTACACAATATACTTATAAGTTTATCACATCACTACTCAAATGTCAAGTTTTTATAAAGTTTCAATGATTTCAGCCAACTCTTCAGCCGATCGTTCTATCTTTTGCACAGTCTCCCCAATATCCTTGCCAGCCATCTGATTAACTTTGAGACCCACACCTTTCTTGAACGATGTCTTTGCTATCTCGCACCTTGCCTCCACATCTTCTACGATTGTCGTAGCCTCCAATGTCAACGCATCTATAGATCCCTGTGCGACTTGACCTTCCTTGATCAAAAACTGCAAGAGTTGTTCCGATGGATCAATCACCTCTTCATCATAAAGTTCATTCCAGTTAACTCGATACTTCACTGGACTAACTTTAGGGCCGTCGATGACTGTCCACTCTTCAGATGCTTCAACTTTTATACCAAAATTTCCAAGTATCCGATCCATTTTTTCTGCCTTCAACCCCATCCAATGGTAGTATTGAACAAGAGTGATGAAAGTTTCCAGTAGCTTCTCCATCCTATCAGGCCCATCATCGGGATCAAGATACTTCAGGAGCAACTTGTAATCTGCGGGCTTTTGACCAAACGCAAATTTGAAAATCTTCTGCAATTGACTCAACTTCGGCTTGTAAGTCTCTTTAGCATCCACTGTTATCTCTGCGCACTCAACTAACTTCTCTTCAAAAAATTCTTTTTCTTTCATTCTTTTTCCTTAAAATTTTAGCTATTTAAATGGATATACAAGTTCTCTTTTTACTTCTGTTTCACTTTCTTTTTTAATATAAAACATAGAAGACTTCCATTCAGTAAAACCCGAAAGATGTTCTATTTCTTTTTCCGAAAAATTGCAATTATCAACAACATAACGACCTAACATCAAATCTTTCATATAAACACCGCCGCCTTCTGAACCAGACGACCAAGTTAAAGAAAAAATAATATCAGCTGTAGGTGGACCATCTTCTCTAACATTAACATTTGTAACTAAAACTGGCAAAATAACTTCATACTTAGACATATGTGAGGAAAAT
>JAOZRJ010000278.1 GCA_029931885.1 Candidatus Omnitrophota bacterium
AAACATGGAATTGAAGTACCCTTCAATCAGATCACGTTATCGGGACGAAAATAGTATTAAAATTGCACTTGAAAGGATCAATGCCAGCATTGTTAAAAATTTTCTAAAAATAGTTACTCCTGATTATGTGACTCCTGAGTCAGCATTGATTCTGCTACCAGATGAAATCAGTGAGGAGAAAAAGAAAATATTAAGATTTTTTCATGACGTTGCACACCATGAAGATGGTTCAAGAGGTTATCCCACCGGGGTCCGCATTAATTTCATTACAACAAATTACGATTTCTTGGTTGAAACAATCTTGGACAATATCAGTGGTTCAACTGATGAACCAAATTATTTGTATACATATAGAGGCATAACACCCAATAAAATATGCAGCAGCAATAATCCTTCAGTAATTCACGGCCATATTATGGCGCGGACACTCATTAAGATAAACGGTGGCCTTGAGATCCTGTCCAACGGTGATGGTTCTTATGATTTGGAATATAGGGAAAGGGAACTCCCTGAGATATATGAACAACCTCCTATCATCATGATGCCTTCAAAAGAACAGGATTACCAGGACAGTTACTTTAATTCAATATTCCCCAAGGCCGTTCGGTTGCTGCAGGAAAGTAAAGTTTTGGTTATCATCGGATATAGCTTCCCTGAAGATGATGCTATGCTAAGATTCCTATTAAGACAGTTCGCTGAAGATTACCGTGATGCAAAAGATAAATATATCTTCTATGTAGACCGCATGAATGAAACAAAACAAAATAATAAGCTTAAGAAATGCTTTCCGCATCTGATGGAACATAGACGGCCAAACGTGTATTCTTATTCAGGTGATTTTGTTGACTGGGCTGAAGGAGCCACTGAGGATCTTAGACAAAATGTTGATAAGGCAGCATATGAAGCATTTTTAGAGAAGCGTTGCGCTAAATCATGATTCATGATTTAAAGGCAAACAATATCTGAAAATTACGAAGGAGGAAACAATGACTATAAAAATAGTTATTGGAATAACGGTTGCAGTAGCACTGGTTGGATACATAATCATCAAGTTCGTATTCATCGATAGAAGCAAGCGTGACTCAAGCAGCACAACCAATGTACAGATAGGATCTAAAGCCGGCGGTGATATTGTTGGAAGAGACAAAAAGACGAATAAATAATTGCTATGTCGAAAACTTCATCCACTCAAATAGGCGTTAAGGCTGATGGTGATGTTGTAGGCCGTGACAAGTACGGAGATGTTACAACAGTCCATAATTATGGATCACGGCGCTCTCAATTGTCAATTTTAAATGATAAATATCTGAAGGAAATGCAGGAGGAAACAGAGATCTATGAATATATAAAACTATTCATGCATTATGTTGATCCTTCCGAGGATGATGTTAGAGGCCTTGAGGATAAACTTAGGTCTGCGTCAAGAGATAGCAATTTTATTGAAGACGCAAAAAAACACAAAGAACTATTCGCTAAAAGATTAATAAAAAGAGATCTATCGCCTTCAGCCCAGAAGATTTTCGCATACCTTTTAGGCAAGATAAAACAGAGCTTCAGGCATAAAATCATTCCATCGATGAAAAGTGGGGTGGATCAGGACATAATTGATAAATTGATCTTTTCTGATGTCATAGAACCGATATACAGTGAACTTGAGGATAACGTCTTAGAAATTACATGGGATGAATTTATCGGGATGCTATATTTTTTAACTGGCAATTGCCA
>JAOZRJ010000005.1 GCA_029931885.1 Candidatus Omnitrophota bacterium
ACTAAAAAACTAAAAGCTTTCTTGGATAAGATGCTAAACAAGGACATGATAAAACGTTTTATATTTTTCACCGATTAAATACTGGACTCTTGCGTCCAATTAATGACATCGTCTTCACTTTCAACTCCGTCGGATCCATAAGAAAACAAATCATATGACTCCGAATTATGAATTCCTGGAGAAATATATACGTATGTTATTCCCCACGGATCTTTAGGAATCCTTTTCTTTTTCAAATAAGATCCATTCCAGCTAACTGGAACAGGTTCTGTAGACGGTTCTTTTATCAAAGCTTCTAACCCTTGAGCAGTTGTCGGATAACGGCCGTTATCAAGCTCATAAAGATCCAACGCAGCTGATAAATTAGCCTCAATATCAGCCTTAGCAACAGCTTGCCGTGCCTGCTCTCCTCGTCCAGCTAAATTTGGTGCAACCATGGCAATTAAAATACCTAAGATAATAACAACCAGCATTATTTCAATAAGAGTAAAACCTTTTTTTGAATAACTCATATTTAATCCTTTCATTAGCCAACCATTAGGTTCATCTGAAATATAGGAAGCAGCATTGCAATAACAACAAAACCAACAACAGATCCTATAAATACAATTAAGATCGGCTCTAATAAAGAGGTTATCGTTTTTATTGATTGCTCTGCTTGTTTTTCATAAACACTTGCGATTTTATAGAGCGAGCGCTCTAACTGTCCCGATTCTTCGCCAACTCCTATCATAGCGATAACCGCTTGCGGAAAAACTTTTGATCCATCAAGGCTTTCTGTTAGGCTCATTCCAAGAAACACTTTCTCCGACATCGCCTTTGCCTCTTTACGTAAAATTTCATTTGTCAAAACATCTGAAACAGCTTTTAAAGATGGGACAATCGTAACCCCTGAATCTAAAAGTGTACCCAGTGTCTTAGAGAAACGCGCAATTTCTGCATCCTGAATAAGCTTGCCTAAAATCGGTATTTTTAATTTTACACGATCGAGAAATATTTTTCCTTCAGCTGAGCTGGCAAATTGCTTAATGTAAAAAACAAAAACGATAAAACTTAAAACAATAAGCCACCAGAAATTACTAAGAAAACCGCTAAGATTAATTAAAAAAGTTGTCGGCCACGGAAGGGCCTGGGATAAATCTTGAAACATCTCTGTAAGCTGAGGAATAACAAACGTCAATAAAACAAATATTGTTATAAATCCAACTCCTAAAATTAACGATGGATATATCAGGCTCGTCTTTACTTTTGATGAGACTTCTTGATCTTTTTCTAAAAAATCAGCCAAACGGCCTAAGACAACATTAAGATTTCCAGCCATCTCTCCAGCCTTAACCATATTAACGTATAATGGAGAAAAAATCTGAGGATACTGACATAAGGCAGAGGAAAACGAATTACCGTCCTCGACAGAAGTACGGATATCCGTTAAAACTTTTCGAAAAGAAGAATTAGTATTTTGCTCAGAAACAATATTCAATGCCCTCAAAACAGGAATATTTGCGTCAGTCAGATCATAAATTTGACGCGTAAACCTCACAAGCTCGGAGAAACTAATATATTTATTAAATATATTCTTCTTTGCTGAGGATTTTAGCCTTTTTTTCGGTTCCTTGTAAATATTAATATCAATAGCAATTAGCCCTTGGCCTTTTATTTTCAAAACTGCCTGATCAATATTCTCAGCTTCAATAACGCCTTCTAAAATCTCGTTAGGACCCTTTTTTGCCTTATAAGAAAATTTATTCATGACGGTGTCATTTTAACATACAGAAAATACCATTGCAAGATGAACAGGAAGCGAAAAACCTTATTTATCAAGAATCAAAAATAAAATAAAAAGAAACAAAATAAAAAATTTTCTCATAAAAAAACAGCTATCTTGTGATATAGCTGTTTTAAAAAAATGCGAATTTATCACCTTGCCAATTAAGCAGTTTCTTCCTGTGTAACGCGAATAACCTCACTCGGACTTGTAAGGCCTTGTTTTATTTTTTCCCATCCGCTTTCTCGTAAGGTCCTCATTCCAAATTTTATAGCCTTATTTTTAATTTGTACAGCTGAGGCTTTTTGTAGAATTAAATCACGTATTTCTTCATTGATTGTAAGAAATTCATAAATCCCCTGCCGCCCTTTATATCCAGTAAAACCGCAATCCTCACACCCTTTTCCCTCATAAACAATTATATCATTCAATTCTTTCTGATCTACTCCAAATTCTGCAATAGTCTTTGGTGTCATCTTTGTCGACTGTTTGCATTTTGGGCAAATTCTTCGAATCAATCTTTGTGCGATAAAACATAAAACAGAACTTGATGTCAAATAAGGCTCAATTCCCATATCTGTTAGACGAACAATGGCCGAAGCTGCGTCATTCGTATGCAAAGTAGAAAAAACAAGATGTCCTGTTAAAGCAACCTGAATTGTAATTTCTGCTGTCTCGGCATCACGAACCTCTCCTACCATCATAATGTCCGGATCATGACGCAACATCGAACGCAAACCTGTCGCAAATGTTAATCCAACAGCAGGATGAATTTGAATCTGCGTAACCCCTTTAAGCTGATATTCCACAGGGTCTTCGATAGTTATAATTTTTTTATCAATCTGATTAACTTGTGAAAGGCATGAATAAAGGGTCGTTGTCTTTCCGCTTCCCGTAGGGCCTGTTAAAAAGATAATACCGTGAGGTTTCTGAATAAGTCCTCGTAAAATCTTTTCGTCATACTCTGATAATCCAAGCTCTGAAAGGCTGTACAGCTTTGCCAAACTTAGCAAGCGGATAACAACGCTTTCTCCATAAGGCGTCGGCAAAAAAGATACTCTTAAATCTAAATCGATATCTTTCATACGGATTTTAAATCGTCCATCTTGAGGAAGTCTTTTCTCCGCAATATTTAAATTTGACATAATCTTAATACGCGAATTTATAGAGTCTTTGAAATGCTTAATATTCGCCGGAACCTTGGCATCATGCAAAAAACCATCAACGCGATAGCGGACATCTAATTCATTTTCAAAAGGTTCAATATGAATATCTGTTGCACGATTTCGATACGCCTCTAGCAAGAGCTGATTAATAAAATTCGCAATGGAAGCCTCTGAATCTAATTCATCAATGGCATCTGTAGCTTGGGCTTGATCATCTTCAACAGAAACACCTGTCATCATCTGCTCAATAGTTTGCGCACCGAGCCCATAATGCTTCCGAATAGCTTCGGTAATATCTTTTTCACTTGCCAAAACAGATTTTATTTTGGATTTTGCAACAAGAGCCACATCATCTAAAACATGAATATCTAAAGGTCTACTAAGGGCGACCGTTAAAACATCATCTTCATAACTGATGGGCATGACTTTATAATAATCGGCAATTTTGGCAGGAACTCTATTAACCGCTTCAGAAGAAATTTTAATGCTTTTAAAATCCACAAGCTCTACACCAAACTGATCAGAAAGAATCTGCAAATAAATCTTTTCTTTATTAACGAAACCCAAACGAACTAATGTAATACCTAGGAGCTCCCCAGTCTTTTTTTGTTCAGCTAAAGCAGCCTCAAGCTGTTGAGACGTGATAATATCTTTTTCAACAAGTAATTGTCCTATAGGAGGCTTAGAATTCATTATAAAAGGATGCAGAATTAAAGTGGATTTTTTACACTTACCCGATAATAATCATAATCGAAATCATCCAGAGTTTTATCTACGGGGTTTACATACGAAACAATATCATATGTTTTTTTGACAATCACGTCATCAATTTTCTCATTCACAACAACTCCATCGTCACGCTTTCGTTCAATATAAACTCCCAAATAAGATCCAGGAATCAAACCATTAACAGCTCCAAGCGTCACCATGCATGAAGAACTTTCTCTGTCAATCCAAAGAACACCATCTTTACGATTAAGCTCTTTGTCTCCATAAATAATCTCTGCACGAGCTAAAACATCTTTTAGCTCAATGGTGTCTCTCTTTACTTTTTTCTGATCGGATTCGGAAAGATATGGCTGACTTTTCTCCACAATAAGATTCGCCAACTGAACTTGAAGAGCGCCTATTTCCTCAACATCACCTTTATTTCTTTGGTCAATGAAATAAGAAACCGCTATCACGCAAATAAATGCGAGAATAATAAATATTAATCCAAAAATAATTTTTATTTTATTATTCATAAAAATAGGCTTATCGTTTTAGGCTATACTATTTTTACATGAGACAACACAGTTGTCAACTCATGCCAAAAGATTATTTATGCTTTAAAAAATAAAAAACTTTCTTTCCATCCCTTGAATTTCGAAAAACTTTATGCCATACTTAAATTGTAAGAGGAGGTAGTAGATAGCGAAAGCAATCAAGGCCTATCGCCTTACAAAAAGGGCTCCCAAGTTTAAGGGGGCCATTTTTGTACCTATTTTCGCCCCAATAAAGTAAACATTTTTTTCTTATATGCCTCTACGCCAGGTTGATTAAACGGATTAACTCCTATTAAATACCCTGTTGTCGCAACAGCTTTCTGAAAAAAGTAATATAATTGCCCTAAAGCATGCGCATTACATGACGGAAGCATAATAGTCATATTAGGAACACCGCCTTCATAATGAGCACTTGCCGTTGCTTTATGGGCTTGTTTATTAACAAAATCAAGATCTTTTCCTGCAACACAATTAAAGTTGTCTAAATTTTCTTTATCTTCAGGAATAATCATTTTGTGCCCTGAATCTTCAACCATTAAAAATGTTTCAAAAATATTACGCTCTCCTTCTTGCATAAGCTGTCCCATCGAATGAAGATCAGCTGTTAAATTTAACGAAGCCGGAAATATTCCCTTACCATCTTTTCCTTCGCTTTCCCCAAAAAGCTGCTTCCACCATTCAGCAATATAAGACAATCTTTGATAAAAAGTCGAAAGAACTTCTATCTTTTTTCCTTTTTTATAAAGAAGATATCGTGCAGCAGCATATTGATGGGCAATATTATTTTCAAGACCGCTAGCAGAAGAAAACTTCTTTTCAGCAATACGAGCCCCTTCAACTAACTGCTTAATATCTAATCCTGCTGCCGCTAAAGAAACTAACCCCGCCGGACATAGAACAGAAAACCTTCCTCCTACATCATCATAAATAGGATAAGAACGATATCCTTGCCTGTCAGCAATCTTTTTTAAAGCACCTTTTTGAGCATCAGTCACGCAAATAATACGTCTTTTTATCTCCTGACTATCATATTTTTTACACATAAATTCATGAATAATACGAAAGGCCAAAGCACATTCTGTTGTTGTTCCGGATTTTGAAACAACAATAACACTCACGCGTTGATTTTTTAACCTTTCTAATAGATGAAATAAATATCCAGAACTTAGATTATTTCCGGCGTAGTAAAGCGGAAGTTTTTGATCCGCGATAAGAAATTCAACTGTTGATCGGATACCCAAATAAGATCCGCCTATTCCAATACTAATAATACAATCAGAATGGCCTCGAATTTCCTCACCTAATTTATCCAATTCATCTATCAAAGAATCATCGATGCGCCCTGGCAAATCAACCCATCCTGTAAAATCATTACCCAAACCCGTCTTATTTATCAAATCGCTATGTGCCTTCTCAATAGCAAGCGTAAGATCTTCCATCTCTTTCTTTTCAATAAAATTATTTAAATTTCCTATATCAAATTTAATATCCATGTAATCTCCATTTTTTAAAATTTATTACTAAAGTGATTCTTGTATAATCCCCCCGCCCAAAAGAACATTCTTTCGATAAAATACGACAGACTGTCCAGGGGTGACAGATTTTTGAGGCTTCTTAAATCGAACTTCTACCTCTTTTAATCCACGAGGAATAAGAAATGCTTTAACCTCTGAATGATTATATCGAATTTTTACGCTGACCTCTATCTCTTTCTTCGGAAATTTCATGCTTACAAAATTAAGATCTTGAGCAATAAGCCCTTTGGAAAACAAATGCCTTGCCTCCCCAACGTAAATAGTATTCGATTCCTTGTCTATCTTATAAATATAAACTGGTTTTCCGGCAGCAATGCCAAGCCCTTCTCTTTGTCCAATGGTATAAAATGCAATTCCTTGATGTTGCCCGAGAATCTTTCCGTCTATATCTTTAATCGGCCCAGGCCTTGCTACTTTCTTCCCTAGGCGCACTTCAAGAAACTTTTGATATCCTGAATCAGGTATAAAGCAAATATCTTGACTTTCTTTCTTTTGTGCGTTCTTAAGCACATATTGTTTCGCCATCTTTCTTACCTTATCTTTAACCAGGCCACCTAACGGAAACAAAATAAAAGGCAAATCTTCTTTTTTAATTTGATATAAAAAATACGTCTGGTCTTTCGATCCTTGGATACTTTTCTTTAATTCATAATTCTTAGAAAATAGATTGCACGTTCGCTTGGCATAATGCCCAGTCGCCAAATAATCTGCACCCAAAAGCTTCACTTTCTTAAGCAGGGATCCAAACTTAATATATTGATTGCATCGTACACACGGGTTAGGTGTTCTACCTTGGAGATATTCGTCGACAAAATAAGAAATAACCTCTTTCTCAAGATCTTGTCCAAAATTTAAGACATAATGAGGAATGTTTAAAGTCTGTGCAGCACATTTAGCATCTTCAATAGCATCAGCACCACAGCAAGAAGGCCTTTTACTTTCAGAAAGAGAAATATTAAAACACATTGTCACGCCAACGACATTATAGCCTTTCTCTTTTAAAATTGCAGCCGCAACGGATGAATCAACGCCTCCACTCATCGCTACAAAAACAGTTTTCTTTTTATTTTTACGAACCATAATTTTGTGTTACCTCGTAAATAGTCTGATAAGTCAAGCGAAGAAGTTTCTGAAGATCAGAAAAACTAATCGACAAAGGCGGCATTAGCACAATCACATTTCCAAGGGGTCTTAAAATAATACCTTTTTCTCGAGACTGTCTGCATACCTTAACCCCAATCTCTTCTTGCCATGAATATTCTTTTTTTTCTTTCTTGTCTTTAACAAGTTCAATGCCAATCATAAACCCTTTTTGCCTAACATCTCCAACATGTGTGAGATGATTAAACTTTTTAAGTTCTTTCTTTAGAAATGCTATTTTTCGAGATAATTTCTCTATTGTTTTTTCTCTCTCAAAAATATCTATATTAGCTAAAGCCACAGCACACGCTAATGGGTTTCCTGTATACGTATGTCCATGAAAAAAAGTTTTTTGTTCTTTATAAGGAAAAAGAAAGCCATCATATATCTTTTGAGTCGTTAAAGTTGCTGCCAAAGGCAAGTATCCCGCTGTAATTCCCTTAGCCAAACATAAAATATCCGGAACTATTTTTTCATGTAAACAAGCAAACATTTTTCCTGTTCGCCCAAAACCTGTTGCAACCTCATCGGCAATTAATAAAACATCATATTTACGCGCTATCCGAAAAAGCTGTTTTAAAATACCTTTAGGCCAAACAATCATACCGGCTGCACCCTGGACAAGAGGCTCAACAATAATTGCAGCCGTTGTCCCATGCGATTTTTTTAAAAATTTCTCCAAATTGTTTATTGCTTTAAAAAAATCCTCTTCATATTTTTTTTTCCCTAAAAAAGGGCTTGGATAAGGCGTTGGCCATTTCATAGCTTTAAAAATTAAATGCTTGTAAACTTTATGAAACAAATTAATTCCACCGACGCTAACACTTCCAAGAGTATCTCCATGATAAGAATGTGCAAAATGAATAATACGTCTTTTATTTTTCTTATTCATATTCTGCCAATATTGATAAGCCATCTTTATGGCAATCTCGACAGACGTAGAACCACTATCGGAATAAAAAACTTTCTTTAGTCCCTTTGGCGCGATTGAAACAAGCCGCTTAGCAAGTTCTACAGCAGGCACGTTTGACAATCCTAAAAGAGTAGAATGGCTAACTTTCTTTATCTGAGAAATCACGGCTTTGTCAATCGCCTTGTGTCGATGTCCGTGCAAATTAACCCAAAGGCTTGAAACACCATCTAAATACCATCTCCCATAAATATCTTTTAAATAAGATCCCTTAGCTTCCTCTATCACAAGAGGGTTTTCTTCCTCCCAGCTTTTCATCTGTGTAAAAGGATGCCAAACATATTTCTTATCATCACGTTCTATTTCTTTCTTAGATATTTGCTTTTTATTTTTTAATAACGCACTCACGCAAACAGCACTTAAACATTTCTCCTCGACTTGCTTTCTTGTCAAAGACGTCATATGAGGGATAGTCCCTAAAACAGGAACCCCAGACAACTGCTGAATAATTTCTGGATTAGTTTTCTCCGGGATACCTTTTCTATTTTTGTCAATTTCATTAAAAATAACACCTCGCACAGAAATCCCATGAATTCGAGCCTGCTCGATAGTAAGAAGAGTGTGATTAATCGTACCGAGTCCGAGCCGTGAAACAATAACAAGATCAAGATCAAGCTCCCTAACAAGATCATACGTAAAATAATCTTCTCTTATTGGAACTGCTATCCCTCCGGCGCCCTCAACAATAACAAGCTCGTGTTTTTTTCTTAAAGAATCAAAATTCTCTTTAATCTTTGAAATTTTAACATTTGTCTTCTGCCTCTGAAAGGCTAAGTGAGGAGATAGCGGCTCTTTGGCAAAATAAGGATTAATCTCATCAATTCCATCTTTAATGCCTAATGATTGCTTTAAAAATTGCGCATCATTACCCGAGCATTGCACAGGCTTCATAATTCCAAGATCAATTTTCTTTCTTTGAAAAAGAACTCCTAAAACAAAAACAGCTGCTGTTTTCCCAACATCAGTATCTGTTCCAGTAATAAAAATACTTCTCCTCTTTATCATTTTTGCGCCTTTCCATAAATCACTTCAAAAGTAGCATAAACAGAATTTCCTTTTGAAAAGTCTACCTTATAAAAATCATTAGCTTGATTAAGCATGGTTTTTCCGACAAAGATATCTCTTTTAATTCTATTGGCTCCTATAGACTTCAACCATCGAATCAATGCAAACATATCAGAAAATTCACACACGACTGCCTGTGTCTCCATCGTAATCTTTTGAAATTTACTTTCACAAAGAAAATCATAAATTTTCTTTTCTTCTAAAAAATGCCAATTATGTTGCTTATTATACAGATCTACGCCTACTTTCCTTAACGACAAGCGCAGCTCCTGAAGCGTATTTCTTCCAAAACATGTAAAATAAAAATCTCCCTCATCTTTGAGCACATACGCGCTTGACGCAAAAGCCTTGGCAAGATCTGCAATCCATTGATAGGCACAATTGGAAAAAATCAAATCAAAAGTCTTTTCCTTAAAAGGCAGTTGATGCGCATCCGCCTGAATCGCAAAATTAATCTTTTTTTCTCGAGCGCAATCAGCCATGCCTTTTGCAAAATCAACTCCGCCAACATAAGCATTTGGAAATTTTAACAATAGTTGTTCTGTTATCCATCCGGTTCCCATTCCGACATCAAGTATTCGTCCATACCTAGAATCTTTGCTAATTTGATCAATAAGCTGCAAACCAATTTTTCTTTGAATATCAGAAAAATTATCATATTGTCTTGATGCATTAGAAAAAGATTGTCGCGCTTTATCAGCAATGGAAATATTCATTTAAACTTTTAAAAACTTCTCAACTTTCTTATTAAACTCTGAAGAATTAATCAAAAAGGGGAAATGACCACAATCTTCCATAAAGTCAACTTGCGCCTGCGGAACAACTTTTTTAAGAAACCCTAAAGAATCTTCAGAGCAAATATAATCTTTACGCCCAGCTAAAAAAAGAATCGGAATATCAACAGTTTTTAGAAACTCAGTCAAATCCCCCTTGGTCAGCATATCTAAAAAACTTTCTAGAGCTCGTACATCAGGAACCTTCTCTTGTTTTCTAAACTGATGGATCCATTTAAACTTTTCGCTCTCTCGTTCTTTAAGTGTAAAAAGCGACCTGAAAAAAACATCTAAAATCATAGGGTATCTGTTTTGCAATTGCGTTCTTAACTTCTCCATCTCTTTTACTGTTAATCCAATGGGGCATTGTTGTGTTTTCAAAAACTTCGGCAAGGATCCTATCATTACAAGTTTTTTAACGAGCTTAGGATACATTTGGGCGATTTTTAATCCGACAAATCCACCCATAGAGCTTCCAACAACAGAAAACGATTTAACGCCAAGATGATCCGCGATGCTCTTAATGTCCTTGGAAACATTCTCAAATGTAATAGGTTTCCAATCTGTCTTTCCATGTCCCGGTAAATCCACCAGAACAACCTTATAATCCGTTGAGAAGTGTCTAGCCTGCTGACTAAAAACACGCATGTTCGCCGCCCAACCATGAATAAAAAAGATACACGGGCCGCGGCCTAAAACATTATAATGCCACCGTATTTTTTTATTACTTTCTAAATAAGACATAATTCTTTTCCTATTTTCTTAAAAGCCTCGAGCACAAAATCAATTTCTTCATTAAAATGAGTAGCCATCACCGTCACCCGTAATCGTGCCGTATCTTTAGGAACGGTCGAAGGACGTATGGCCTGAACAAAAATTCCAGCATCAAAAAGTTTCTTAGAAAACTCTAAAGTCAACCTAGAATCCTTTATTAAAACAGGAATAATAGGCGTACAAGTTTCCATCGTATCAAACCCAAAAGATTTCAATTCATCTCTCATGCGTTCGCTATTATTTAACAACCTCTCTATTCTCTTAGGCTCAAAGCGAATAATCTCAATAGCTTTTATAGATGCAGCTGCAATGCACGATGGCATAGCTGTTGTATAAATAAAACTTCTGGCTTTATTTGTTAAAAACGAAATTAATTTCTTTGATCCGCAACAATAAGCACCAAAAGACCCAACAGCCTTGCTCAAAGTTCCCATCTGAATATCAATATCCTTCATTAAGCCCAATTGCTCTGCAAGCCCTTTACCTTTATCCCCTAAAACACCAAAACTATGTGCCTCGTCGATCATGACCATCGCATTATATTTTTTTGACAATCTAACAATATCTCCCAAGGGAGCGACATCTCCATCCATGCTAAAAACACTATCCGTAACAATAAGCTTCTTCTTGTACCCTTGTGCCTCTTTTAACATTTGTTCTAAATTTTCCATATTTTTATGCGCATAGCGTTTAAACGTTGCACGGCTCAACAAAATTCCATCAATAATAGAAGCATGATTAAGTCGATCTGAGAAAATAATATCATTACGATCACACACACTTGAAATAATTCCAAGATTCGCCATGTACCCTGTGCTAAAAACAAGACAATCCTCTGCTCCCTTAAAATTAGCAATAGTCTTTTCTAATTCTCGATGCGCTTCAAAATTACCGCACACCAAGCGTGAAGCCCCTGATCCTAAACCATGATCTCTTAAAGATTTCTCAGCGGCTTGGCACAGCCTTGAGTCATCAGCTAAACCTAAATAATTATTAGAACAAAAATTTAAGACCTCTTTTCCGTCAATAAGAATATGCGCCGATTGTGCTCCAGAAACATTCTTTAGCGTTCTTAAAAGATTGTTGTTTTCCAAATCGATTAATGTTTGATCAAGTAATTCTAAATTCATAAACTCTAAATATCATCTTAAGTGGATGACTTCTCCTGACGTTTTCTTAACGATAGTTCCATTCTTTTTCTTTATCAAAAGAGCTCCTTGATTATCAATATCAACCGCTTGGCCCTCAATAAACCCAGTTGATTCAATAATTTTTACCTTTTTATTTAAAGTTATAGATAATTCTCGCCATTGGTCAAAAATAGATGAGAACCCTTTTTGCTGAAAAATTAAATACTGATCTTCAATTTGCTTTAATACCTCCTGCAAAAGGCAAATACGTGATATTTTTCTTTTTGTTTCCTCAGAAAGAGAACTGGCTCCTTCAGGCAATATTTTCTTTCGTTCATTAACATTAATGCCTATCCCTGCAATAATAAAATTAACACGATCCATCTCTCCATTAAGCTCTGTCAAAATACCGGCAACTTTCTTTTCATTAACTAAAATATCATTCGGCCATTTAATACGAGCGTCTACACCCGCTGTTAGTTTTATTGCCTTGGAAACAGCAACGGCAAGCAATAACGTTAGTCCAGATACTTCATTTAACAAAACTTTGGGCCTCAAAACAATAGAGGTATATATGCTTTTTCCTTTTGGAGATGCCCAATTTCGTCCAAGTCGTCCTCGACCCTTTGCCTGCGTTTCTGCGCAAACAACTGTTCCTTCGCTCGCGCCCTGAAAAGCCAACTGAGAAGCAATATCCATAGTTGAATCAATTGATTCATAATAAACAATCTTTTTGCCAAGAATTTTTGTTCGAAGGCCTATCTTGATCTCTTCCGGCAAAAGCTTATCAGGGCAAGCCACAAGACGATACCCTTTATGAGTAACAGCCTCTATCTTATAACCATCTTGTCTCAAATGACGAATATGTTTCCAGATAGCACTTCGACTCATCTTAAGAGCCTTACTCATCTCTTCTCCGGATAAAAACCCGTCGATTCTTCTTAAATGGTTAATAATTTTTTCTTTCATTTTCATACTCCTAATAAAAATTTATATTACATTTATTACTTTTTATTGTCAACCTTATTATGAATACTGGTTGACGATAAGCAAAATCACCTCATTGACAAAATTTTGAACAAATGCTATATTGACACAGAATTTTGAGAAATTGGGGCTGTAGCTCAGCTGGGAGAGTACTTGCATGGCATGCAAGAAGTCGAGGGTTCAATCCCCTCCAGCTCCACAATTTGCCGAAGTGGTGGAATTGGTATACGCGCTGGTCTCAAAAACCAGTGTCTTCACGGGCATGTGGGTTCGAGTCCCACCTTCGGCACTTTTTTCTTACCAAGATTCTCATAAATCTTCCTGAGAATAAAAATCTTTTTAAAAAATAATTAAATTTCTAGAATTTTTATACATGTGAAGAGGCTTATCTTTTCCTGATAAACGGCATCTTCTTTTAGGCGGGATTGAACGGGGGTTTCTTTTATTGATAAATTCTTCCGCACAGCCTTTGCATAAATTTCTGGAAGAATATCAAATCCCTTAGCGGATAAAGAAATCATCTCAAAACATTTTTTGCGAAAAATAACCATACCAGATGTAACATCTTTTACCGGAATCTTTAAGAAAAACTGACAAAGCCATTGATAAAGCTTGAGAAGAAAACCTAACTGCGGATTGTTTCTAATGAATCTTGATGCAACAACAATGTCATCATCATTTATCTTTAAAAGAAAGGAAGAAATTCCATCAAGCGAAAAAGGCAAAGATGGATCAACATAAAGAATACTTCTCCCTTGAGCATTTTTCAGCAATTCTTTAAACATAACGCCAAACCCTTGATGAGACTCATGAGAAAAAACTTTTACTCTTGGTCTTCTAGAAAAATCTTCTTTAAAAATATCTAAAGTTCCATCTCGGCTTCCATCATCACCTACAAAAATTTCATATTCCAAGTTCAAACCCTTGAATAAACGATCAAGCATGTCACATGAATACTGAAGTTCTTTTTTCTGGTTGTACGCTGGAATAATACAAGAAATATCCATATCTAAATTAAACCACCACTTCTAATTAGCTTCAAGCTGACTGATAGCCTCTTTTTCACAATCAGTCTGTTGTTTTTTTGCAATATCAAATATATAATCCGAAGTTAAGATAGCATCTTGTGGTGACATATCTAACATCATTAAACCTATTGCATAATAGACAATTTGGCTTTCAGAATTATAATCACACTTTCTTTTCCATACAACCTTAGCTAGCGCGAAAATAGGTTCTTTTTGTAAAGCAACAAAAAACTTAATACTTAAGTCTGTTCCAATCTCTAGTTGATCTTTTGTAATAATTTGTGTGCCTATCGAACTTACATCAACAGTTAAAGCCTCCCCCTTTATAGAAGAGTCTTTCACGCCCTCATAAGTTATTTTAATAGAAGTCTGAACGCGAAAAAGTTTTCGATGCTCAATTGTTCCCATTTTAAAAACTCCGGTTAAAAATTTATTATTACTTTATTAGCAAAGTCTATTACATTCTATAAAAACAACTTTAAAGCTTAAGCTCTTTATTCACTTACAATCCCATGCATATTGTATTTTTCACTACCTTAAGCTATAATAAATTCTACAACTTAGGAGGAAAAATGAAAAGAGTTCTTTTTACTTTATGCATTATCGTTGCAACATCTATTTCTTCATTATCATATGCACAATCAATAAAAACCATATCCTTAAAAGACGGATCACAAATTAAAGGAACAATCTTAAGCGTCAGCAATAATGTGTATACTATTCAATCCTCATTCGGAACATTAGAAATCAATGATAGCAACATCTCAAGCATATCATCTGAAAACGCCACTTCCAGTGCACAACCAAAAATGATATCTGACAGACAACTTGCTGAATATCAAAAACAATTACTACAAAATCCTAATGTTATGTCTGGCATTGAGGATATTGCTAGCGACCCTGAAGTCATGCAAGCTCTTTCTGACCCAGCTTTCGCCCAAGCTATAATGTCACAAGACATGCAAAAACTCCAAAATAGCGATCAGTTTAAACAATTAATACAAAATCCAAAAATGCAACAGTTAATTAATAACGCCGGTCAGGCCATCGGAAGATAATTTTACTAAAATAAAATTAATTTGAAATATTTTGAATGAAACGGAGCTGTCCACAAGCAGCCGAAACATCTTGACCCCTTGAGGCACGAATTGTTGTATGAATCTTTTTCTCAATCAGAATCTTTTTAAATAAAAAAACATCTTTACGATGAGGAGGTTGATAGCCTCCTAGGCTAGTTGGATTATAAACAATCAAATTAACCTTACAAAGCATTCCGCGTAGTTTCTTCGCTAATTCAAATGCAATTTCTTCGCTAGAATTCAAATCTTTAAAAAGAACATACTCAAAAGTGATTTGTCGATTCGTTTTTTTAGTATACTGTCGGCAAGCTTCTAGTAAATCCGACATAGGATATTTCTTATTAATAGGCATCAGTTGGTTACGAATCTTGTCATTAGAAGCGTGAAGAGAAATTGCCAGCTCAACCTGCATACCTTCTTTGGAAAATCTTTCAATCTCGGGTATAAGTCCGCATGTTGAAATAGTTATCCGCCTAGCAGCAATATTCATTCCCTCTTTCGAATTAATAATTTTTACAGCACGGAAGAAATTTTCATAATTATCAAAAGGCTCTCCCACCCCCATAAAAACAATATGTGTTACTTTTTTAGGGCTAATCTCTTTTTGAGCATATAGAATCTGTTCGATAATTTCTCCACACTGCAAATTTCTAGACAATCCGTTTGCACCGCTGGCGCAAAAAGCACATTGAAACTTACACCCCACCTGAGTTGAAACACAAACTGTAAATCTTCCCTTAACCGGGATCAGAACAGTCTCGATGTATTGATGGTTTCCAACATTAAATAAAAATTTAATCGTGCCATCTTCAGATGTTTGCTTTTTGAAAGACAAAAAAGACGACAGAATAAAATTCTTTTTTATTCTATCTCTAAAATCAGAAGAAAGATTTCGCATATCATCAAAAGAAAAAACATTTTTCTTATAAATCCACTCAAAAACTTGTTTTGCGCGAAATGTTTTCTCTCCAATAAAATGGAAATGCTGACAAAGCTGATCAAAAGCGAAATCTTTAATGGATTGTTTGTCTTCTTGGAAGGATTGCATAAGACAGCCAACTTTGGATTGAGCTAAAATTCAAAAATAAAAGATTTTAAGAAGATGATTCAGGTTCAACAAACCTACCAATTTTACGAAAACGGTTATACCGATCATCCAAAAGATCTTTCTTGGACATTTTTAATAAATCTTTAATATGTTTAATTGTAGCCTTTTTTATTCCTGAAGCAATGTTATCAGGATCTCTGTGTGCACCGCCAAAAGGCTCTGGAATAATTTCATCTATCATGCCAAACTCTAATAAATCTTCACTCATAATTCTTAAAGCTTTCGCAGCATCTGGAGCCCTAACACTATTTCTCCAAAGAATTGATGCGCATCCTTCAGGAGAAATAACAGAATAATAAGCATGCTGTAAAATTAAGACTCTGTTTGCAATCCCAATACCTAAAGCGCCGCCACTTCCACCCTCTCCAATAACAATCGCTACTACAGGAACAGAGATCTTCGCCATATCCATTAAATTCGTTGCAATAGCCTGAGCCTGCCCCCTTTCTTCTGCCCCAATGCCAGGATAAGCGCCAGGTGTATCAATAAAAATAACAACAGGCAAATTAAACTTTTCCGCTAATTCCATTAATCTCATAGCTTTTCGATATCCCTCTGGATGCGCACACCCAAAATTACGCATAACATTTTCTTTAACATCACGTCCTTTTTGATGACCAAGAATAAGAACTTTCTCCTTATCAATGGTTGCAAAACCAGCGATCATCGCATCATCATCGGCAAAAAGTCGATCACCATGAAGCTCAACAAAATCTTTAGCTATTAAACGAATATAATCAAGAGTATACGGCCGATCCGGATGTCGAGCGATCTGTATTCGCTGCCAAGGTGTAAGCTTTTGATAAATTTCATTTTTCATTGTAGAAAGCTTATCTTCCAATTTCTTTATTTCTGGAGACAAATTAATCTTTTCTTCAGAATTAAAATTTCTTAATTCATCAATTTTTCTTTCTAATTCAACAATAGGTTTTTCAAAATCTAACCTGCTCATTATTCACCTTAAATAAAAATAAATATTAATATTTTCTAGTCGACAACCACGACTTTTGTCCTGAAAGGAAGGATATCATAAAGTTCTTCAACATCGGAATTACGCAACCGCACACATCCTGCAGTAACTTGTTGACCTAAATTCTCAGGCTCAGTTGTACCATGAATACCATATCCTGGAAGATCAAAACCCATCCACCGAGTCCCTAAAACATTACCTGGACTATCCGCAGGAATAATCGCTCCGCTTTTAAACCAAACAGGGTCAACTAGCTTAGTTTCAATAATAAATGTCCCAACAGGAGTAGAATTATTCTTTCCTGTTGACACTTGATATACTTTAACGATCTCATCGCCAGACTTCAAAATAAGAATATTTTGCGATTTATCGACAAAAACATTAAATTCTCCGGTCCATATACGTAATCGTTGATTTAATCTGACAATATCATTTTTTAATCCATTGGCTTTCTTAATAAGGGCAATAGTGGTGCTGTATTTCTGACCAATTTTACTTAAAGAATCACCTTTCTCTACCACATGGATAACGGTCTCAGGCGTTTGAATGTTTGAAAAAATAATTCTCATGTTAACATCTTCTGCGCGTTTTTGAACATCTTCGATTTTATCAAAATCAAAATAATCCGACATAATCTTTTTATAAAGTGCTTTAGCCTCAAGAAGCTCATTGCTTTCTTCTAAAGCAATCGCTCGCTCATAAAGAGCCATGACTTCTACCGAAGAAGTATTATTTTTTCCTCTTGTAACACGCACTTTTGGAGAAACAATCATCTTAAAGACAAAAAGAAAAATAATAATACATCCAATAATAAATAATCTTTTTTTCGTCATATTGTCTCCTTAATTAAAATAAAAATATTTTAAATTTTATAATAAAGAAAAATTGCCATTACTAATCCTAATAATGATCCAACAAAAACCTGAGTTGGCGTGTGGCCAACAAGCTCTTTTAAATGCTGTGATTCTACTTTTCCGCGCCAATAAATATCATCTAATATTTTATTAAGAATCTGCGCCTGCTGCCCTGTTGCCCATCTTACTCCTTGTGCATCAAACATCGTAACCATTGCAAATACAGCAGCTAAAGCAAAGGTTACAGAATCAAACCCTAGATGAATCCCGGAAGTAACAGCCAATGCCGTTGCTCCTGCCGCATGGCTAGAAGGCATGCCTCCTGTGCCAATAAACCACTTAAAATCAAACTTTTTTTCATTAATAACGCCCAAAATGACCTTAATGCATTGCGCAATAATCCATACTGAAAGCGTAACAATTAAAACCTTATTTGAAATAATCTCTTGAAAAAGACTATGCAAAATGCTCCCCTTCCCTTTAACCTTGACGCATATGTTTGATTATGCTAATTTACCATTATAAATTTCGACGATAAAAAAAGCAAGGTCTTTTCTTCAAGAAATTTATCCTATAACTTAACACATATATATTTATATATATTAAATATCAAATCAATGCTCTCAAAACTCTACAGTTATGGATTATCCGGCCTAGAAGCTGTTCCTATTAACATTGAAGTTGACATTTCCAGAGGCCTTCCCTCCATTATCATTGTCGGGCTTCCTGACAATGCAGTCAAGGAGAGCAAAGAGCGTGTCCGCGCTGCTATTAAGAATAGCGGTTATCAATTTCCTGTTCAGCGAATTACGGTTAATCTTTCTCCCGGTGACTTAAAAAAAGAAGGTCCCGCCTTCGATTTGGCCATTGCTTTAGGAATTTTAGCTGCATCAGGAAAAATCCAATCCTCAAATCTTAAAAAATATATTATTCTTGGCGAACTTTCATTAAGCGGAGAAATCGAACCTCTTCGAGGTATTTTTTCTATCGCAATGTCTGCATCAAAAAAGAAATTTGACGGAATAGTTGTTCCTAAAAAAAATGCTTCAGAGGCAGCGATGGTAGATGGCATCAACGTTTATCCAGTTAAATCTCTTTCCGAGGTCATTCATTTTCTAGATAATCCTGACACTATCAGCCCTTTTAAAGTTAATGTCAAAGAAGTTATTGCCCAAACAAATCATTATGATATTGATTTTAGTGATGTTAAAGGTCAATCTCATGTCAAGCGAGGACTAGAGGTTACCGCCGCAGGCGGACATAATGTCCTTTTGATTGGCCCCCCGGGAAGCGGAAAAACAATGTTATCAAAACGCCTGACAACTATTTTACCAAATTTAAGCCTTGAAGAAGCCCTCGAAATTGCCAAAATTCATTCCGTCTCTGGGCTTATTGATCCCAATTTAAAGACTATAGGCACCAGACCATTTCGAGCACCTCATCATACCGCCAGCGATGTCGCGCTTGTCGGAGGAGGCACTGTTCCAAAGCCTGGTGAAGCAAGTCTTGCTCATAATGGAATTTTATTCTTAGATGAACTCCCAGAATTTAACCGAAACGTGCTTGAAGCCCTTCGTCAACCGTTAGAAGATTATTGTGTCCATGTTGCGCGTGCGCATAAATCTGTAAAATTTCCGGCAAAATTTATGCTTGTTTGCGCAATGAACCCGTGTCCCTGTGGATGGTACACAGACCCTAAAAAAGAATGCACCTGCTCACAACAAAAAATACAAAAATATCTCTCAAAAATATCAGGCCCTCTTATGGACCGTATTGATATTCACCTCGAGGTTCCTTCCTTGAAATCACAAGATCTTTTTTCTTCCAAGGTAAAAGAAACTTCACAAAAAATTAAGAAAAGAACCTCTGAGGCACGAAAAGTTCAACAAAAAAGATTTTCAGGAACAAAAATATTTTGTAACGCTCAAATGAACAATCGTCAAACTAAAGAATTCTGTTTAATCTCAAAAGACTCCGAAGATCTTTTAAAAGTTGCGATTGATGAACTAGGTCTTTCGGCACGCGCACATGATAAAATCTTAAAGGTGAGCCGAACAATTGCAGATTTAGAGGGAGAAAAAAATATCTTAACAGAACACATCTCAGAAGCTATCCAATACCGTTCTCTAGACCGTATCGGATAATTTCTTCTTCTTTTTTTTCCAAAGAAAAATTTTATCTTTAGGTTTAACCTCAAAAGAAAGCTTTACACCTACTGCTTGGCCCTTAACAGCCTTATCGATAAAAACGCGATCACATTGCATTTCTTTTATTTTCATTCGTCGGGCAGGAGTATTTGCACCTAAAAAAATCAACGTATCTCCAATACACAAATGTTCACTTCGTATACGAATATCAGCAACCATTAATTTTTTATAAAATTTCTTTACTTCTCCCAAATAAACTTTCTCAAAACTGTGTCCCAAGGCTTTGCTCATGTCCTCTTTTCCAGGAGGCCCGAAATAAAACCCGGATGAAAATCCACGGTTGTAAACTGTCTCAAGTTCTTTCTTAAATTCTCTCTTTAAACCTTTTGTTAATTTCTTTTGAAAAAATGCTTGTCTGGCATTTGCATAAACGCTCACAGTGGTTGCTACGTATTCCGCGGAACGCATTCTTCCTTCAATTTTAAACGAATGAATTTTTGATTTAATAAGCTCATCAAGGAAATCGATAGAGCAAAGATCTTTCGGGCTCAAGACATAATCTTTACCCAAAATATAATCGACTTCACTGTCTATATCCTTAATATAAAACTCCCTTCGGCAAGGCTGCAGACACTTTCCACGATTAGCAGACTTATCAAAAGAATATTCAGACATAAAACACCTACCCGAAATACTCACGCACATCGCTCCATGAATAAATGTCTCAATTTGACAATCAATCTTTTCTTTCTCTATTCTTAAAATAATTTTCTTAATATCCGATAACGTACACTCACGAGCAAGCACAATTCGTTTAACTCCTAGATTTGAATAAAACCTTACAGCTTCAATATTTGATACACTTGCTTGTGTTGATAAATGAATACGCAATCCTATTTGCTTGGCCAAAGCCAAAACAGCCATGTCAAAGAGAATAATCGCATCAACTCCGGCTGATTTTGCTTTTAATAAAATTTTCTTAACTTTTAAAATTTCATTATTTTTAACAATCACATTTAATGCCAAATACCCTTTTTTCCCTCGGTCATGCAAAAAAGACATCACTTTCTTTATTTCTAAAAAATCAAAATTAGCAGCAAGATTGCGCATATTAAATCCCTTGACTCCAAAAAAGACACTATCAGCGCCATTTTCAACAGCAGCCATCAACGACGCCCAATCTCCGGCAGGGCAAACAAGCTCAGGATAAAATTTTTTTTGTTTTTTCATAATAAAATCCTATTATTAAAGCAAAATCGTTGAAAGCTAACTAAAGTTCAGCAAGCGATAAGGCATGAAACGAATTCAAACGTAGCCCGAAGAGACCGTTCGTTAAGCTAAAATGTCTTGCCGCTTGCCTGCATACTAATTTAAACATATATTATGAAGTTACCATTTTAAATATTCAAGAGGAGCACCAGGCGCATACAACCCTGTCATGTTAATAATCAGCGTTGGTTCTTCAAAATAAACTTCTTCATCCTTGTTTGAGCTTGTAATTTTTTTCTTAAAAATAAACCCTTTTCTTTCGCTATCCTTTTCAGAAAAAATATACTCTAATTCTTCATTTTTAAGATTAATTGTCATGCCCAAAAGCTTCAATTTCTTTTTAAAAAGTTCAACATATCCACCTGTAACAACACCAAAACGATTTTGAGGCAAACTCATGGCTAAAAGACCAAACTCATCGTGATGGGTTTTAAGAAGATTTTGTTCTGGATGGATAATATGAACACGCGTATA
>JAOZRJ010000095.1 GCA_029931885.1 Candidatus Omnitrophota bacterium
GTCATATCTCTCCTTTTTGAGCCACCAAGCTATTATTATGCTTTTAGGCATTTTCCTGTCCAGCAATAAAGGCAAATGTTTTCTTTCGGTAATCCAATTGCAGTAATCATATCTTCGATTAATTGATAACGAAGCGTTGTAACACCCATGTCTTTTGCAATCCAATTAATCATTTTTTTATATTTTTCTGTTTTATGATCCACATATTGAGAAACATCCTCGATGTCCTTACCTTCAATGGCCTTAATGGCTTTTCTTGCAATAAGCTCGGAATGCGCCCTAGTAGAAAGACAAAAACGGCAAGGAAACATCAAGGGCGGACAAGCTGGCCTTGCATGGACTTCTTTAGCCTTGGAATCCCAAAGTTTTTTAATAGCAAAATTCTTTAGCTGTGTTCCTCTTACGATTGAATCATCGCAAACAACAATTTTGTTACCCTTAATAATATCTGCTATTGGAATCAATTTCATTGTTGCAACCAGATCACGCTTTTCTTGACTAGGAGGAGTATAGCTTCGTCCATAGCCTGGCGTATATTTTACCAACGGACGGCGATATGGTTTTCCAGATTCCATTGCATAGCCCAGAGCATGTGCAATCCCAGAATCCGGAACACCCGACACAATATCCGGATCAATATCTTTATCCCTTTTAGCTAGAGCTCTTCCGCATTTTTCACGCACAACCTCTACATTAATATTCTCATAGGATGATGCTGGAAAGCCTGTATAAATCCAATAAAATGCACAAATTTGATTAATTTTTCCTCCAGGCTTCTTATCAACTGGCCCGTTTTCCGTTAAAAGAACAATTTCACCAGGTTTCAAATATTTAACAACCTGAAAGTTTAAGTTAGGAAATGCGGTTGTTTCGCATGCAATAATCCATTCATCTTTGCTTTTCCCCAGAATCAATGGCGTATATCCGTATCTGTCACGCGCAGCATAAACGCCTCTTTCGTTTAGAAGTAATAATGAACAAGACCCCTTGATAACATCAAACATTTTTTCAATCCCGTCGATCAAGGTATCGCCCATGCTGATTAATTTGGCAATAAGTTCTGAAACATTAATCCCGCCTTTTGTTACTTCACTAAAAGAAATTCCTTTTGAAAAAAGTAATTCTTTTAGCTCCTCTTTATTTTCAATAAGTCCCATGGCTACAACACAAAAAGATCCAAAGCGAGAATTTAAATAGATAGGTTGCTCATCGGAATCGCTAACGACACCGATACCTTTATTGCCTTTCATAACGTCGTTGTCTTCAGAAAACTTTGACTTAAATTGGCTTTCACTGATATTATGAATACGCCTTTTAAATCCATCATCTCCCAAGACAGCCATTCCGCCGTATTCTGTTCCAAGATGAGAATGATAATCTGTGGCATAAAACAATGTCTGAACGCAATCCTTCTTAGACACAACCCCTGCAATACCGCTCATGCTTATCTCCTTTTATTTTCTAATAATCAAATAGTTTTTTGATATTCCTGCAAAGACTTTGGAACAATGTTCTTACCTTTTACCGCCTCTATTCCATCAACAGTTGCAATCGCTGCAGCAACTGAAGTTACATACGGAATTTTCTTTTGAATAGCCATCATACGAATATAGCTATCATCATGCTTACCTTCTTTGCCAATAGGCGTGTTAATAATTAAATCGAGTTCTTTATTTTTAATCGCATCTGCAATATTAGGCCTTCCTTCATGTACTTTCTTAATAAGTGTACTAGAAATACCTCTATCTGTTAAGAACTTTGAAGTTCCATCTGTCGCAAAAATTGTAAAATTCAAATCGATTAACTTTTTGGCTATTCCAAATACAACTTCTTTATCTTTATTATTGATAGTCAATAAAACATTACCTTCAGTCGGGAGCTTTGAGCCTGCAGCTTCTTGAGCTTTATAAAATGCAAGACCAAAAGTATCAGCTAAGCCCATAACCTCGCCGGTGGCCCTCATTTCAGGCCCTAAAAGCGGGTCTACTTCCGGAAACATATTAAATGGAAATACCGCTTCTTTAACACCTACATAAGGAATATTCTTATCCTCAAGCTCTGGAAATTCTTTAATTTTCTTTCCGAGCATTAGCTTTGTTGCAATACGCGCCATTGAAAGGCCTGTTACCTTTGATACAATCGGAACAGTCCTTGATGCACGAGGATTAGCTTCTAAGATATAAACCTTGTCATCTACAATAGCATACTGAACGTTCATCAACCCAATAACCTTAAGCTCTTTTGCAATTTGAGCTGTATATTTCTTTATTATTTGAATATTTTCTTTGTTAATTGTTCGACTAGGAATAGAGCACGCAGAATCTCCGGAATGAACTCCGGCTAATTCAATATGCTCCATAACGGACGCAACAAACGTCTCTTCTCCGTCAGATAGCGCGTCAACCTCTACCTCAATAGCACTTTCTAAAAATCGATCAATCAACATCGGATGTTCCGGGCTAACATCAATAGCTTCAAGAGCGTACTTTCTTAAAGCATTTTCTTCATAAATGATTTCCATTCCTCTTCCGCCAAGAACATAAGACGGTCGAACAATCAATGGATAGCCGATTCTTTGTGCAATCTTTAACGCTTGATCTAAAGAACGAGCTGTATCGCTTTCTGGCTGCGGAATATTAAGCTTTATCATTTTCTTTCTAAAATTCTCACGATCTTCAGCCAAATGAATACTTTCCGGGCTTGTTCCAAGAATCTTGACTCCACAATCTTTTAATTCTTGAGCAATGTTAAGAGGCGTCTGTCCTCCAAATTGAACAATTACACCTTCAGGTTTTTCTTTTTCATAAATATTCATAACATCTTCAACTGTTAAAGGTTCAAAATAAAGCTTATTAGACGTATCGTAATCAGTTGAAACTGTCTCAGGATTGCAATTAACCATAATTGACTCAAGGCCTTCATCTCTGAGAGTAAACGCGGCATGAACGCATGTATAGTCAAATTCAATTCCCTGCCCGATACGGTTTGGCCCACCACCTAAAATCATAATTTTCTTATTTTCAGAGACTGGGACATTTTCTTGTATATCTTTGTATGTCGAAAAATAATACGCAGCATTTTCTACTCCACTGACAGGAACCGCTTCGTAAGAAGCGACTTTGCCAAGCTCGATACGCTTAGCACGAACTTCTCTCTCTTTAACATTGAGCAAACCTGCTAAATACCTATCAGAGAATCCCCATTCTTTCGCTTTTAGTAATTTCTCAGTCGGAAGATTCCGGAACTTCTCTTTCTTAATTTCTTCCTCAAAATCAACTAAGTCTTTCATTTCTTGAAGAAAATAAGGCCCAATGGATGTCATTTGATGAAGCTCATCAACGCTTATGCCTTTTCGTAACGCTTCATATATCAAAAAGATTCTATTGCTTGATGGCATTGCTATTTTTTGTTTTAATTCCTCCAAAGAAAACTGTTTAAAACCTTTAGCATCTCCTAAGCCATATCGTTTAATTTCAAGAGAACGAATTGCTTTTTGGAATGATTCTTTGAATGTTTTTCCAATGCTCATGGCCTCTCCAACAGCCTTCATCTGTGTTCCGAGGAGATCTTTGGCTTGAGGAAACTTTTCAAATGCCCAACGTGCAAACTTTATAACGACATAATCACCGCTTGGGGCATATTTTTCTAACGTTCCTTTTTTCCAATAAGGAATTTCATCCATTGTAAGCCCAGCTGCCAGCTTAGTAGATATCAACGCAATTGGAAATCCTGTTGCCTTTGATGCCAGCGCAGAAGACCTGGAAGTTCTTGGATTGATTTCAATAACAACCAAACGATCTTTTTTTCTATTATAAGCAAACTGAACGTTTGTTCCTCCCACAACGCCAATAGCATCAACAATTTTGTACGAAACATCCTGTAGGCGTTTTTGCATTTCAACAGGGACTGTCAACATTGGAGCCGAGCAAAAACTATCTCCAGTGTGAACACCCATAGGATCAATATTCTCAATAAAACATACAGTAATTTTCTGATTTTTTTCATCTCGAACAACTTCGAGCTCTAACTCTTCCCATCCTAAAACAGACTCTTCAATTAAGACTTGTCCAACCATACTTGCAGCTAATCCTCTTGGGGTAATGGTTCTGAGCTCTTCTACATTATAAGCAATTCCTCCGCCTGTTCCGCCCATCGTATATGCAGGCCGAATAACAATAGGATAACCCAATTTCTCCGCAATTTTTTCTGCCTCTTCAACGGAATAAGCAGGCTCAGACTCTGGCATTTCCACGCCAAGTTTATTCATTGCTTTCTTAAACTCAATTCGATCTTCTCCTCTTTCAATCGCATCTGGTTTAACACCAATGATCTGAACATTATATTTCTTTAAAATTCCTTTTTTATAAAGCTCTGAGGAAAGATTTAGTCCTGTCTGCCCGCCAAGATTCGGCAATAAAGCATCTGGTCTCTCTTTTTCAATAATTTTTTCAATCGTTTCCACTGTTAAAGGCTCAATATATGTGTGATCGGCCATTTCAGGATCTGTCATAATCGTAGCAGGGTTAGAATTGACCAAAACAATTTTATAGCCCTGTTCTCTTAAGGCCTTACAAGCTTGTGTTCCTGAGTAATCAAACTCACAGGCTTGCCCAATAATAATCGGCCCGGAACCGATAATCAAAACTTTATGAATGTCATCTTTTCTTGGCATTACAACTCCTTTTTAAAAAATTAGAAATATACAAAATAAAAAAGACGCCCGTGTATTGGACGCCTTTGCCACAACGAAGATATATTATTACTTGTTTTATGCATTGTCAATATTATTTTTCTAAATTTTTATTTTAAATATTTTGTTAAAAGAGCATCTGGTGAATCAGATGCTCTTTTAACTTACAATCTATTATTTCTTAATTTTCTTTTCATTTCCTCGCTGGTCCTTAATACATTGGCCAGAATTATGAACATTACACTATAAATATTTTAGACGTTATTAGCAGAACCTAAAACATTTTCATTTTTATGCTTATACATTTCAACTAAAGCCACACGTGCCGGCCCAAGATATTTTCTTGGATCAAAATCCCCTGGCTTATCATTAAAATGTTTTCTAATTGCAGCTGTCATCCAAAGTCTTCCGTCAGAATCAATATTTACTTTACACACGTTATACTGTGCCGCTTTTCTTAATTGCTCTTCTGGGATTCCTACAGAATCTTTCAAGTCTCCACCATTTGCATTAATAATATTTACTGCTTCCATCGGAACGGATGAAGAACCGTGTAAAACAATAAAGAATCCTGGAATTTGCTTTTCAATCTCTTCTAAAATGTCAAAACGTAATTCTGGCGGAATATAAACCCCATCAGCATTTTTTGTGCATTGTTCTGGCTTAAATTTATTTGCACCGTGAGAAGTTCCAATAGAAATTGCAAGAGAATCAACTCCTGTACGCTTAACGAAATCAACAACTTCTTCCGGCTTAGTATATGTTGATTTTTCAGCTACAACTTCATCTTCAATACCGGCCAAAACACCTAGCTCACCTTCTACGGTTACATCAAATTGATGAGCATACTCAACAACTTTTTTTGTTAATTCAGCATTTTCTTCGTAGGAAAGATGAGAGCCATCAATCATAATAGATGAAAATCCGGTGTCAACACAAGATTTGCAAAGTTCAAACGTATCTCCATGATCAAGATGAAGCGCGATCGGAATTTCTTTCAAGCCTTTTTCTTTTGCATGAGTTTTCATCATCTCTACTGCACCCTGACCCATATAACGTAAAAGTGTCTGGTCTGCATATTTTCTAGCGCCGCTTGAAACCTGTAAAATAACAGGAGATTGCGTCTCGAGACAAGCAATAATAATTGCCTGAATTTGCTCCATATTATTAAAGTTATAAGCAGGAACCGCATACTTTCCAGCCATTGCTTTTTTAAACATTTCATTTGTGTTAACTAATCCTAAGTCTTTATATGAAACCGCCATTTTTACCCTCCCCTTTGTTCTTTAGTTGTTTATTTGGACTTCAGTATACTCCAAATAAAAATTTAATGCACGTTTTTTTTAAGGATTTTCAAACCCCTGCAACCGTTAAATCATTATTCAGCAAGTAATCATTTCTCACATTCTTCAAACTATTAAAAATATTTAATTTTATAGCAGGATTCTCTTTTTCTAAATCAGATAATAATTTTTTAATCATCATACGCT